>JBGTLX010000024.1:0-3094 GCA_041743855.1 Rhizobiaceae bacterium
GGCTTTCCGGAAGAACCGGCGGCGAGGCGAAACCCGGATCGTCGGCCGGCACCGCCAGGAAGAAGCGGTCGGCAAACAATTCCTCGGTTTCCAATCCGGGAAAATCGAGCGGCAGCGCCGCGATGAATCCGTCGAGCTTGCCCGTCGCCGTATCGTCGGCCAGCGACGCCGTCACCGACTCGCGCAGTTCGAGCAGCAAGGCAGGGAATCTCGTTTTCAGGTCCGGAAGGACATGCGGCAGCAGATAGGGCGCGATCGTGGGGATGATGCCAAGGCGGAAGCGGCCCTCCATGGCCGGCCGCCCGCGCCGCGCGACGCTCTCCACCTCTCTGATCTCGGAGAGGATGCTTTCGATGCGCGGGCGCAAGGCGATGGCGTCTTCCGTCAGGCGCGCGGCCTTGCCGCCGCGTTCGAACAAACGGCAGTTCAGCCGCCCTTCCATCTCGGCGATCTGCGCGGAAAGCGCCGGCTGGCTTACCCCGGCCAATTTCGCGGCGCGGCCGAAATGCTGGGTCTGAGCCAGCGCTTCGAAATATTGCATCTGGCGGATGGTGATTTGGATCATAAGGAAAAGCTATTGGAACGAACAGGAAAGGCAATTTGTTTTTATCAGACCAGAAGGCTAGTCTGGAGCCATTCCAAGGTTGCGAGGGCTTTTGGCCCGCTGCGCGATGACCACAAGACCCGTATCCAACAGGGAGGCGAAAGCCATGACCAAGCCAACACTCACCACCACCGCCGGCGCGCCGGTTCCCGACAACCAGAATTCGGTGACGGCGGGCGAGCGCGGCCCGCTGCTGATCCAGGACTACCAGCTCATCGAAAAGCTGGCGCACCAGAATCGCGAGCGCATTCCAGAACGCGCCGTCCACGCCAAGGGCTGGGGCGCGCATGGGGTGCTGAAGATCACCGGCGATATTTCCAGATACACCAAGGCCAAGGTGCTCCAGCCGGGCGCCGAGACGCCGATGCTGCTGCGCGTTTCGACGGTCGCCGGCGAGTTGGGTGCTGCCGACGCCGAGCGCGACGTGCGCGGCTTTGCGCTGAAATTCTACACCGACGAGGGCAATTGGGATCTGGTCGGCAACAACACGCCGGTGTTTTTCGTGCGCGATCCGGTCAAATTCCCGGATTTCATCCATACCCAGAAGCGCCACCCCAAGACCAACATGCGCTCGCCCACCGCCATGTGGGATTTCTGGTCGCTCTCGCCCGAAAGCCTGCATCAGGTGACCATCCTGATGTCGGATCGCGGCCTGCCGATCGACCCGATGCACATCAACGGCTACGGCTCGCACACCTTTTCGCTGTGGAACGATGCCGGCGAGCGTTTTTGGGTGAAATTCCACTTCAAGACGCTGCAGGGCCACCAGCACTACACCAACGAGGAAGCCGAGCAGGTCATCGGCCGGACGCGCGAAAGCTACCAGGAGGCGCTCTATGGCGCGATCGACAAGGGCGACTTCCCGCGCTGGAAGGTGCAGGTCCAGATCATGCCCGAAACGGACGCCGAAAAGACGTCCTACAATCCCTTCGACGTCACCAAGGTCTGGCCGCATGGCGAGTATCCGCCGATCGACATCGGCGTGATGGAGCTCAACCGCAATCCGGAAAACTACTTCGCCGAAATCGAGAACGCCGCGTTCTCGCCATCCAACATCGTTCCGGGCATCTCCTTCTCCCCCGACAAGATGCTGCAGGCGCGGGTGTTTTCCTACGCCGACGCGCATCGCCACCGGCTTGGAACCCATTACGAGTCGATCCCGGTCAATCGTCCCAAGCACGAGATTCACCACTACCACCGCGACGGCCAGATGAACGTCTTCGGCGGCGTCAAGACCGGCAATCCGGACGCCTACTACGAGCCGAATTCCTTTGGCGGCCCGGTCGAGCAGCTTTCGGCCAAGGAGCCGCCGCTAAAAATTTTGGGCGACGCCGACCGCTACAATCACCGCGTCGGCAACGACGATTACGGCCAGCCGCGCGCTTTGTTCAACCTGTTCGAGCAGGAGCAAAAGAACCGGCTGTTTTCCAACATCGCGGCGGCCATGACCGGTATTCCCCGGCATATCGAGGAGCGCCAGCTGGTGCATTTCGATCGCATTCACCCGGACTACGGCAATGGCGTGCGTCGAGCGCTCGCTGCTTCTGACGGAACCGAGCGACTGGCAATCTCGGTGACGCATGACACGCCGCAGGCCGCCGAATAGGCATCGTCCGGAAACTCCTTATCGCCGCGACCGCGCTGGAGCACGATCTGACCGTGGTCACCCGCAACATCAGCCACTTCGAGCCCACCGGCGCGAAGGTTCTTAACCCTTACAAGGATTGACGCGGGCAGAGGCCAGCTTGCCTCGGGCGTTCGCCCCCTGTAGCAAAGCTTGCATACGGGTCAACCGAAACGGGAACACCGAAATGCGCCTTGGCGGACGGGTGGCGGCGGCCATCGAAGTGCTTGAAGACATCGAAAAGCGGCATCGGCCCACGGCTGAAGCGCTGAAGGACTGGGGCCTGTCTCATCGCTTCGCCGGCGCGGGCGATCGCGCCGCGATCGGCAACATCGTTTACGACGCGCTGCGCAGAAAGCGCTCCGCCGGCTGGCTGCTTGACGCCGAAACGCCGCGCGCTTTGGCCTTCGGGGCGCTTCTGCTCGAATGGCGCCAGACGCCTCAAACGATCAACGACGCGCTAGACGGTGACAAATTCGCTCCGCCCCCGCTGGATGAGTCGGAGGTCGCATCGGTCACCTCGCGCCGGCTCGGCGATGCGCCGGACGCGGTGCGCGCGGATTGTCCGGACTGGTGCGCTCCGCTGCTGGAGCAGGCGTTCGGCAAAAACTGGGTGGAGGAGAGCGCGGCTTTGTCGACACGCCCGCCGCTCGATCTGCGCGTCAACACGCTGAAGGCCAACCGCGAGCGCATCCTGACCGAACTTTCGGGCGTCGGCGCGGCCGCGACCACGCTTGCGCCGCATGGCATTCGCATCCCGCCCATCGACGGCTCTGGCCGCCACCCCAATGTCCAGGTCGAACCCTCTTTTCAGAAGGGCTGGTTCGAGGTTCACGACGAAGGCTCGCAAGCCGCCGCCGCGCTTG
>JBGTLX010000025.1:0-7313 GCA_041743855.1 Rhizobiaceae bacterium
TTTGTGTCGGATGCGCATCTGCCGGAAGGCTATGGGCGGCTTGGCAAAACGGCGCTGTCGGACATGCTGGACGAACTCGTTCACGGGACCTCCCCCGACGGAGAAGGACGGCAAGTCGTGATCCCCGAAGCGGAAGCGGCCAAGCGCGCCGGATACGACCATTCGCTTGTTCGCGAGGGCGGTGGTTTCGACAAGCTGCCGAAATACCAGGAGGTGATCGAGCGCCGCATCCCCCCCGGCAGCGGCAATCCGGAAGATGCCTACGATGTCCGGAAGGGACGCATCACCAATCCGACAGTTCATATCGCGCTGAACGAACTGAAGAAGCTCGTCGCCGGCAAGGACGGGACGACGCCGCATCAAAAGAACAAACTGGGCGGACTTCTAAAACTTTATGGCAAGCCGGAGAGGATCGCCATTGAGCTCGCGCGCGAACTCAACCGGAGCGACGAGCAGAAGAAGGAGGCCAACACCAGAATTGCCAAAAATACGCGCGACGCGGAACGGCGGTCAACGGACCTTATCGACGTCTTCAAGGTAAGGGACAACGGTCACAACCGCATGCTGCTGAAGCTTTGGGAGGAACTGGACCCGAACCAGATTCTCAACCGGAAATGCATCTATTGCGGCGAGCCGATCGGCTTGACCGCGGTTTTCTCGGGGCAGGTCGACATCGATCATATTCTGCCCTGGTCGAAGACGCTGGACGACAGCCAAAACAACCGAATTCTCTGCCACACACACTGTAACCGGGAGAAGGGAAACCTTGCGCCGGCCGACGTTCCGCAATGGCAAGGCCGGTACGATGCGATTCTGGAGCGCGCCCAGCGCCTTTCGCCGCACAAAGCCAAGCGTTTTGCCCGCGACGCGATGGAGCAATTCGAGAAAGACCGCGACTTCCTCGACCGTCAACTCACCGACACGCAGTATCTGGCGCGGCTGGCGCATGACTATCTCGGCGCGCTTTATCCCGACGAGGAGCCAGACGAAGACGGCGTGTTGAACCGCCGCAATCACGTCATCGTCGTGACCGGCCGGATGACCGAGATGCTGCGGCGGAACTGGCAACTCAACAGCATTCTGCCCGACCACAATTACGCCGAGACGGCCAAAGGCAAGAACCGCAAAGACCATCGCCATCACGCGATCGACGCGGCGGTCATCGGCGTGAGCACGCGCAGTCTGTTGAAGCGCATTGCCGACGCGGCGGGCAGCGACGAGGCCAACGGGGCCGAAAACGCCCTGCGCGCGATCGATCCTCCTTGGGAAACTTTTCGCGATGACCTCAAGGCTGTCGTCGACACCATCGTCGTCAGCCACAAGCCAGATCATGGGACATTACCGAAAAACGGCGCCAAGGGGCAGACGGCCGGCGGCCTGCACAACGACACGGCCTACGGGATTACCGGCGAAGTGGACGAAAAAGGCAACACCATCGTCGTCCGGCGCAAGTCCTTCCTGTCGCTGACCGAAAAGGACCTCCCATCGATCCGCGACCAGGAACTGCGCGCCCGGCTTTATTCGGCAACCAGCGGGCTGACGGGCAATGCGTTCAAGGCCGCGCTGATAAGTTTCACCAGGACGGACAAGACTTTTCCCAAAATCCGGCATGTCCGCGTCACCGAACCTCTTTCCGTCATCCCAATTCGAGATAGCGAGGGCAAAATCTACAAGGGCTACAAGGGCGACGCCAATTACCGCTACGATGTCTGGGAGCTTCTGGACGGGAAATGGGTGGCCGAGGTCATCAGCATGTTCGACGCCCATAAGGCCGGATGGGAATCAAAAGTCCGGGCTGAGCACCCGACCGCGAGAAAGGTGCTGAGCCTACAGCAGAACGATATGGTCGCCTATGAGCACGCGATAACCGGCAGCACAATCGGCATCGTCGCAAAATTCGGCCAGAACGGCCAGATCACCCTCGTTTCAAATAAGGAAGCCGGCGACCTCAAGCGACGGGATGCGGCACCGGACGCGGAGGACCCGTTCAAATATTACGCTCCGACCGCCGGCGGTTTGAAGAAAGCGAAGCTCCGTCAAATCCGCGTCGATGAAACCGGCCGCGTCTTCGACCCCGGCCCGCAGGATCGGCAATTGCGGCAGGAGCGAAAGGCGGCGCGGCCTTAACCATATTCTTCTATACCGATATGCAATTAAAGATTGATTATCTATAAACTACAACCATGGAGCGCATTGTCGATATCGAAACCGACGGGCTTTTTCTGGCCATCCATCGCGGATTCCTCACAATCAGCGCTGGGGCCGAGGAAAAGGGCCGCGTGGCTCTCGACGACATCGGCTCGCTCATCGTCCATGCGCATGGCACGAACTGGTCCAATTCCGTCATGGTGCGTCTCAGCGAGCGCGCCGTGCCCATCGTCATCTGCGGCAGCAACCATGCGCCCGTCGCCTGCGTCTGGCCGCTGCACGGGCACTACGCCCAAGGCGCACGGATGCGGGCGCAAATCAATGTCTCAAAACCGCTCACCAAGCAGATCTGGCGCCAGATCGTCGCAGCGAAGATCCGCATGCAGGGCCATGTTCTCAGGCTCAGGGGCGGCGAAGCCGGCGCGTTCGAGATGCTGGCGAGAAAGGTTCGTTCGGGCGATCCCGACAACATCGAGGCGCAGGCCGCGCGGCGCTACTGGAAGGCGCTTTTCGGGCCAAAATTCTCGCGGGATCAGTCCGCCGGTGGAACCAACGCTCTCCTGAACTACGGCTATACCGTGCTGCGCGCCGTCGTTTCGCGGGCGATCTGCGCGGCGGGACTGCATCCCACTATCGGCGTTTTCCACTCGAACCGGGCGAACGCGTTCGCGCTTGCCGACGATCTGATGGAGCCTTATCGGCCGCTGGTCGATCATCTCGTTTTCGATCTCGTCGCCAACGGCGCGACCGACATGAATGCCGACGTCAAACGCGCGCTGACCGCGATCTCGACTCTGGACCTTTTGCAGGACGAGGGGATTTCGCCCCTGTCCGTGCAGGTTCAGCGCTTCGTTCATTCGGTCGCCACGAGTTTCGAAGGCGGCGCGGCCAGAATCGCCTTGCCTGGTTTTCCAAGCAAAACGCCGATTTTGGCCGACGATCTACCATGACCGCGCGAGACAATCGCGCCAACACCGAAGCTGCTCATCTTAGCGGATACAGGCTCATGTGGATGCTGGTGACGTTCGACCTGCCGGTGGAGACCAAGGCGCAACGGATTGCCGCCGGCAAATTTCGCCTGCATCTGCTTGATCTGGGCTTCGAGATGAGCCAGCTTTCCAACTACCTGCGATTTTGC
Organism: Rhizobiaceae bacterium; assembly: GCA_041743855.1. Taxonomy (GTDB): domain Bacteria; phylum Pseudomonadota; class Alphaproteobacteria; order Rhizobiales; family Rhizobiaceae; genus JBGTLX01. The sequence continues at coordinate 3,287 of JBGTLX010000025.1, forward strand.
AACGGCAAGGAACAATTCGACGCCTATGTGCGCAAGATCGAATGCAATCTTCCGGCCTGGGGCCACATCTATATCTTCCAGTTCACGGACAGGCAGTATGAGAATATCGTGCGATTCTCGGATCAGAGCCGGCGCACGCGCCAGAAAAACCCCGATCAGATGGCGTTATTCTGACCCGATGAGCGAATTTCAAAGCAAGATCGCCGCCGATTTTCCCTTGAATTTCAGGAAGATCGGCGGCGATCGAGCTTAGCAGTTCAGAAAACGCGGTCCAGCGGCAACTGAGGCGACGCTTGCCGCAATGCGCGCAACAGCTTAGCAGTTCAGAAAACGCGGTCCAGCGGCAACCGCCTGGCTAGAGCATCTTGTCGAATTTGGAGCTTAGCAGTTCAGAAAACGCGGTCCAGCGGCAACACACTGACGAAACAATCCGTGGGAACAAGGAGCTTAGCAGTTCAGAAAACGCGGTCCAGCGGCAACAAAGGATCGTAGTCAGGTTCCGGTCGACCAAGCTTAGCAGTTCAGAAAACGCGGTCCAGCGGCAACTTGGCGCCGAGGTTGTAGACGTTGCACTCGAGCTTAGCAGTTCAGAAAACGCGGTCCAGCGGCAACCGACATGCTGCGTGATCAGCGGCGTGATCCAGCTTAGCAGTTCAGAAAACGCGGTCCAGCGGCAACTGGTGCAGGACCTCTCCACGAAACCCGCAGAGCTTAGCAGTTCAGAAAACGCGGTCCAGCGGCAACTAAATGTCGAGACCAAGCTGGATTGCGCGTAGCTTAGCAGTTCAGAAAACGCGGTCCAGCGGCAACGCGTCGAAGTCGATCAAGATACATAAGCGGAGCTTAGCAGTTCAGAAAACGCGGTCCAGCGGCAACTGGTTGCGGGTATTCGATGATTGAAAGGGAAGCTTAGCAGTTCAGAAAACGCGGTCCAGCGGCAACGCCTCACGGGCGGCGGCGCGCTCGAACCGCTAGCTTAGCAGTTCAGAAAACGCGGTCCAGCGGCAACTGCAATTGTTCGGCGGGAACCATGGAATTGCAGCTTAGCAGTTCAGAAAACGCGGTCCAGCGGCAACTACTTCCGGGTCCGGTGCCAGTGCTGCCAGAGCTTAGCAGTTCAGAAAACGCGGTCCAGCGGCAACGGTCTATAGAGCTCGTGGTGAGGGTTGATGAGCTTAGCAGTTCAGAAAACGCGGTCCAGCGGCGCGCCCCGACCGCGGTATTTGCGCTTTCGCAAGGAGGTCCGTCTGCGGTTTCCCAACTCGTTTACAATTTCCGCAGCGCGACTTCCTCGACCAGATGGTCCGTTCCCTTGCGCAGGATCAGATCGGCGCGGGGACGGGTCGGTAGGATGTTTTCCTTGAGATTCTTCAGATTGATGTTCTTCCACAGCGCCTCGGCGATGGCGCGGGCGGCGTCCTCCGAGAGACCGGCATAGCGGTGAAAGAAGGAGTCCGGGTCGCGGAAGGCCGTCTCGCGCAAACGCATGAAACGCTTGACGTACCATTCATGGATCAGGTCTTCCTCGGCGTCGATGTAGATCGAGAAATCGAAGAAATCGGAGACGAAGGGGACAAAATTGCCGTCCTTGGGCAGTTCGCGCGGTTGCAGGACATTCAGTCCCTCGAAGATCAGAATGTCGGGCCTGTCGATGGTGACGAACGCGCCCGGCGTCACGTCGTAGGTCAAGTGCGAATAGACCGGCGCGCGCACGTCGCTCTGGCCGGACTTGATGGCCGACAGGAAGCGCAGCAGCGCGCCGACATCGTAACTGTCCGGAAAACCCTTGCGCTCCATCAGGTTTTCGCGGCGCAGCACCTCGTTGGGCAGCAGGAAGCCGTCCGTAGTCACAAGATCGACTTTCGGGCTGGACGGCCAGCGGCCGAGCAATTCCTTGAGCACGCGCGCGGTGGTCGATTTGCCGACGGCGACCGACCCTGCCATGCCGATGATGAACGGCGTCTTGATGGCGTCATCGGCCCTGAAAAACGCCTTGCGCTGGGCAAACAGCACCTGGCTCGTCTCGACATGGGCGGAAAGCAGGCGCGACATCGACAGATAGATGCGGCGGACCTCGTCGAGGTCGATCGGATCGTAGAGCGAGGAGAGCCGCTTGACCTCCTCGGCGGTCAGGGTCAGCGGAGTGTCGGCGCGAAACTCGGCCCAGCGCTCCGCCGAGAAAAAGCGGTAGGGCGAGTATTTCCGGGTCGGGGCGAACTGGTCCATCCGCGTGTCGTGCTTCCCGTTTCGGCTCAGCCTGGCTTCCGCGACGCTTTTTCGGCGATGCCCGATTGCGCGGTGCGGCGCTCTAGTTCGGCCATTACATCGGAAAGCGGCACATCTGCAACCGCCAGCACAACCAGCCAGTGATAGAGAAGATCAGCGCTTTCAGACACAATAGAATCCCGGTCGGACCGAATGGCGGCTATGATCGTCTCGACCGCTTCCTCGCCGAGTTTCTTCGCGGCCTTGCCCATGCCGCCCGCGACAAGCTTCGCCGTCCATGACGACGCATCGCCGGAGCGGGCCCGTTCGGCGATGATGGCTTCCAGATCGGACAGGCTAAAATCAGTCATTCTTGCGCCTCGGGTGTGCTTCAGCCGACGGGATCAAGCCGCATCGCTAGACCGGCTTGCGCCATGTGGGTCTTGGCTTGCGCAATCGTGTAGGTCCCGAAATGAAAGATCGAGGCGGCCAGCACTGCCGTAGCATGGCCGTCGCGAATGCCGTCGACCAGATGGTCGAGCGTGCCGACCCCGCCCGATGCGATGACAGGCGCGCGCACGGCGTCGGCCACGGCGCGGGTCAATGCCAAATCGTAGCCGGATTTGGTGCCGTCGCGGTCCATCGACGTCAGCAGGATTTCGCCCGCCCCGAGGCCGACGACTTTTTCCGCGAACCGGACCGCATCGATGCCGGTCCGTTCACGGCCGCCATGGGTGAAGATTTCCCAACGGTCCTGCTCGCCGGGTCCCGAAACCTTCTTGGCGTCGATGGCGGCGACGATGCACTGGTTGCCGAATTTGTCGGCGGCCTCGGCGACGAAGTCCGGGTTCTTCACCGCGGCCGTGTTGATCGACACCTTGTCGGCCCCGGCCAGCAACAGCCGGCGGATATCCGCCACCTGCCGCACGCCGCCGCCAACGGTCAGCGGCATGAAGCATTGTTCGGCCGTGCGCGCGACAATGTCGAAGATCGTCTCGCGGTTGTCCGACGAAGCCGTGATGTCGAGAAAGCAGAGTTCGTCGGCGCCTGCCGCGTCATAGGCTTTTGCCGCCTCGACGGGGTCGCCTGCGTCGATCAGGTCGACGAAATTGACGCCCTTGACGACGCGGCCGTTCTTGACGTCCAGGCAGGGAATGATGCGAGATTTGAGGGTCATGCTGCTGGAGATCAGCGTTCTATGCCGGCGTAGAGTTCGGCGAGCGAGATCGCCATGCCGAGCCGCTTGAGTTCGACAGTCTCTTCCCGACCGGCGATTTCGTCCGGGCCGCCCCAAGCTTCGGTTTCGTCGCGCGACCACAACCATACGCGCGGCTCCTCATGCGAGATGATGAGATAGTGAAGTAACGAGGGAATGGCGCTGTAGTCAGCCAGTTTCTCGACGAAGTCGCGACCGAAGGAAGATGGCGACAGCACCTCGACCAGAAGCACCGGCTCGGTGGCAAGAAGATCGGCGTCGCTGCCGGTAGGCGTTCCGCGGTCGACGAAAAGATCGGGATAGCGAATGCCGTCCGGCGTCCTGACGGCGACATCGGCCGATCCGACTGCGAACGCCGGATAAGGAAATGATCGCAGTAGAATCGCGCCCAACCGCAATGCAAGGATCGCATGGCGTTTCGTCGTGTTGATCATCATCTCGACCACCCTTCCCCGCACGAATTCACGCTTGCCCTCGCGCCCCTCGTTCCAGCGCAGGAATTCGTCAGCCGTGGTCGGCATTTTGGTCTGCAGGTTCATCGGCCTAACCTAGCATGCCGGGCGACGGTTTCAAATTGCCGCGCAGGATCGCCAAGGCCTCGGCGGG
>JBGTLX010000026.1:0-10225 GCA_041743855.1 Rhizobiaceae bacterium
CCGCCTTGAATCGGCGCTGCTCTTGCCCCATAGAGATGGCCTCGATTTCCCGGAGGGATGGCCGAGCGGTTTAAGGCACCGGTCTTGAAAACCGGCGTGGGTGCAAGCTCACCGTGGGTTCGAATCCCACTCCCTCCGCCATGCGCATGAACTAAAGCGTTGATCTGTAAAATCTTATGCTGAAATGGGGTTGTGTTCCTAATCCAGTTCATAATGCGAGGGGCTGATGGTACCGGTTTGACCTACCGTCGCGGCACCATTTTTTCATTTCCAGTCGGTGTGTCGATGCTGATCCATGCCGGCTTGTATTTCAGGGCGGTGTTGGAATAAGTTGGAAGTCGAGTGGATCGGCTTCAAGCATTAGTTGGGCTGTGAGGTCGATGAAACGACTGGCAGGTTGATCCTAGGGATAGCAATAATTGGATTGGCCGCTTCAGAATCTGGCGCCGCTTACGTCGCTGATGGCCATGAGTACGAACTGACTACTCGCCAACGAAAATCGGGGGGACAAATGCGTTTTGGACACTTTGTACTTGCCATTGCAACAGTACTATTTGTAACGCTTTTCGCCAGCGGTTCTTTCGCTTTGTCCTGGCGAACAGCTTGTGGCGTTGATCCCGGATCAATAAAACGGGAGGGTGGCTCTTACGTTTTCCGAACCAGCAATAACTACTGTCGTGGTGGTATATTTAACCAACGAGCTCAGTTGAACACAGGAAATATCCCTGTATCAAGCACTGCCAACTACGTGTTTGAATCAAACATATCTATGAACTCCGGCTCAAAAGAAGATTTCATTTTTTTTCAAGTGCATGACGGTCGGATTGGCTGTGCGCCGCCGCTAAGTCTTAGATGGACAAGCGTCAACAGATTGCGCTTTGACAGCGACTATACGCGAGGCCAAGGAATGGCTGGCTGTGTCGAAAATCGTGCCCTCAGAGGCGCCCAGTATCGCGGGCCATCGTTGAAGCGAAATGGCACATCGTACAGTTTCCAAGTCAAGCTCACATTTGATGGAGACGGAGGCTTTGACGTTAACGTTATGCTCGACGGTCGATCCGCGATGTCAGGAAAGTACTCACCATCGGACAATCCATCGTTTGTGGCCTCTAGTCGCTACTACATGTCGCATGGTGTTTATTCGAAAAGCATATTTAAATACGAAATGAAGTCTAAGAACTTGCGTGCCTACCGCGGCCGATAAATCGGTAAATGCTGCCAAGTGTCTTGTTGACCTGCGACGTATTATTGGCGATTTTGCGCCCGCTTCAAGTCGGTCAGTCATTGCCGCGCAGCATATCGATCAGTCAATTAGCGGGATCTCGACGATAAATGATGATCTGCTCCCCCCGATGTCATCCCACTTGTTAACAGGGGCCGCCCCTCGCCCATTGCGGAACTGAACAAACCACTGGTTCCCCGCGCTGTTTTCGGGGCCTTCAATTTTCCAGTTCGTATAGGTAACGGGCTCCCCTGACGCCCACGTCCAACCTTTCGTGGGGTCCGTCTGGGCGAGGCTTCTAAACAATCCGATCACTGGCCCACCGGCCTGAGGACCGTAATCCGTCTGCTCTGTCTGCCAAAAGCCTATCTGGGGCAGCGACAATTGGTACAGAAAATCGTTCTCCTCTCGGCTGTTGATCGACGCGAGATAACCGCCAAATTGTTTAGCAACTAACATCCCGTCGTCGAAACTTAGTGCAGGGGTCGAGAGGATAAAGTAAGTCGATTTGCCAAACTCGCCTTTGACGTGATCAGGAAAAAAGGTCAGTGCCTGTTCCAGCGTGGAGGTGTTCAATACCTTCCTCACCAATCCATCACGTACGATCATATTGTTATCAATGGAGAAAACGTATACCGCCGTTGCAGCGGTCAGACCGAACACCGAGAGCGTAGCAATCCGAATTGATGATCGCCGCCAATTTGCAGCAAGCCGCCTCAGAATGTAGGAAGCACGGGACTCCGGTTCGCTGCTAATCGAAAACACCCTGATAGGTTTCTGCATATTCTTGGCATAGTGCTCGCCGATCTTTGTAACGGGGAAACTAATATGACCGCTGATCTGCTGCTCGACATTCTCAGATAGGCATATCCCGCCCGGCTCCGCCAAACTTTGCAGGCGGGACGCAACATTGACGCCGTGCCCAAGCAAATCTCCTTTCTCTGTTAATACAACATAGCCTATATTTATCCCTATACGAAAATTCAGTCGCTCGTTACGCGGGACTGTCTCATTGTGCTTGCGATGTGCTTCCTGTATTTTAACTGCTGCCCTGACGGCCTCGACGGGACTCTGAAAATCGGCAATGACACTATCGCCGGCGGTGTTGGCCACCCGGCCGCCGTGCAGGTGAATTAGGCCATCCATATGTGACCGAAGGGCCGCAAGCTGGGAAAGCGCTCCTTCTTCATTCAGTTCCACGTGAGCGCTGTAACTAGCCACGTCTGCCGAGAAGATTGTTGCGAGCTTTCTCTGTCCAGGGTCGCTCATAGATGAACTCATTTCTCAAAGACTTGTGTATTATAGCTTGACAGACGTTGGGCTGGTAGCCGAACCGATGACGACAACTGTGGCTTTCGCACACTGCCAAGGCAAGACATCAGTGAAGTAATTCCTGGCTTGCAAGAAAAATATTGAACCGAAAAAATCGAAGTTAAATAGCAATTGCACTGTTGCTGTATGCTGGCGGTAATTAGGAACCCGGGAATATTGGTCCATCATTCCGATAGGGGCTGCTCCGCTTGAGTGTCAAAGTCGCGTTCCTTGATACGTTCGGCCAACGCTTAGCCATTGTATCGGCGAGCGCGTCACCGGAGGAGTTGGCTCGTCGCCGAGATGGCGGCGTCCAGATGACTGCCCGCCTGCTGTTCCAGGGACAGGGTGCTGGCGCGCCCGGCTGACCAGCCAAAGGCGAACAGCGCGCGGGAACCCCTTGCGCGCTAGCGTCCACATGGAACAATAGTTGTTTCATGGATTCTTATCTCGGCCCGGACGCATGTTTGATCGACCATCGCACGGGCATCCGGAATGACCGCAAGTCCATTCAATGCGCGGTCGCCCACAGGGCGGCCGAGTTACTGGAGGCTGGCGTCCTCTCCGGCGACAAAATCGTTATCGCTCATGGAGACGGCCCCGCGCTGATCGTCGATCTCCTGGCGATTTGGTCGGTCGGCGCGGCTGCGGTTGTGGTTTCGCACGGCATCACGCCGGGCGAACAAACGATCGTGCGGGACACGACGACGCCGCGCGCCTGGATCGGACACGCGGCTCCGGATGGCGTCTTCAGCCTTTCGCCGGCAGAGTTCGTGACGGAAGCAGTCAATGTCCCGGAGCCGGCGGCGAAGCTCGACGATCTGGCGCTGATCATGATGACTTCGGGCACGACCAGCCGGCCTAAGGGGGTGATGCTCACGCATCGGGCCGTGCAGGCCCGGTTAGCGCTCAATGTCGCCCATATAGGCCGTTCCGACCTCGCCGTTGCCCTCACTGTCCTGCCGATGCATTTCGGCCACGGGCTGATCGGCAACACGCTGACGCCGCTGGCCGCGGGCGCCCGGTTGGTTGTCTGGCCGGAGCCCGGCCCTACCGGACTTGCCAGATTGGGCGCCGTCATCGACGAGCATGGCGTGACTTTCATGAGTTCGGTCCCGTCGCTCTGGCGCGTCGCGCTCAAACTTTCCTCGCCCCCTGCCCTCGGCACATTGCGACGGGTGCATGTCGGATCGGCCCCTCTGGCTACGCCTCTGTGGAATGACATCGCGGCCTGGGCCGGCACACAACGGGTGCTCAACATGTATGGGATCACCGAGACGGCGAACTGGATCGGCGGCCGGAGCGCGGAAGACGGCGAAATTGGAGACGGCCATGTCGGTCGGCGGCCCTGGGGCGGCTCGTTTCGGGTGCGCCTTGACGACGGCTCCTTTGCGGCTAACGGCCGTGGAGAGGTGGCGGTCAATTCGCCAAGCCTTATGTCGGGCTATCTCGACAGACCCGATTTGACGTCGCAAAGCCTGTCGGGCGACTGGTTTCTTACCGGCGACATCGGGGAGATCGACGCGGCCGGTAATTTGCGTCTCGTCGGTCGCAGCAAGCACGAAATCAACCGTGGCGGCATCAAGGTGCCGGCCGAGGAGATCGACGCGCTTCTGGAACGGCATCCCTCCATCGTTGAGGCGTGCGCGTTTGCGTTGCCCGATGCCCTGAGCGGCGAGGCGGTCGCCGCGGCGATCGTGCTGGAGCCGAATTCGCCGGCAGGGGTCGACGCCATCCGCGCCTGGTGCGAGACACGCATACGCCGCGAAGCGCTGCCATCGCGGCTTTTCATCCTCGCCGCCTTGCCGCGCACAGATCGTGGCAAACTCAACCGCGATACAGTCAGGGATGCGTGCCTTGCGGGAGCCGAGAGCAGACTGTGACGCGACCTTCCAAGCCTATTCGCGCCATCGAGCTATCGACCGACCGTTTCGTGTTGCGGCCGATCGAACCGGTCAGTTTCGCGCGCCGCACCCTCCATTGGACAAGCGACCGCCAGGCTTTCGCGGATCTGACCTGGCGCACGGAAGGATGGACGATGTGGCGATGGTGGCGGCATCTGCGCAAATTCGCGCGCAAGAATCGCATCTGTCACGGCATATGGGCAAAGGAAAAAGCTGCGCTCATCGGCCTTCATATCATCGGCTACGAACCGAAATCGGGCAATGTCAACATCGGCGTCCTGATCGCGGACCGCTCCTGGTGGGGCAAGGGAGTCGTCGCGGAAGTGCGCGGGGCCATTCTGGAAGATTGTTTCGAACGTCTCGGCGTTCATCGCGCCACCGGATGGGTGAACGCGCGCAACTTCGCGTCGATCTACAACTATCAGCGACTGGGCTTCAAGCGTGAAGCGGCGCTGCGCGACAACTCGGTGCTTCTGGACGGCGCGCGTACCGATCTGCTTGCCTTTGGGCTGCTGCGGTCGGAGTGGCTGGCCAAACGAGGGGCGGTCGAGTCGCAGGATGAGAACAAGGCATGAGCGCCCCGGACGACCGCGATATAGAAGCCGCGCGCTCTTTGGTGGCGCGGGCGCTGGAGCGTCCTCTGGAGACAATCCCGTGCGATGGCAGTCTCGAAACCATCCCGGCCTGGGACAGTTTGGGTCATGTGCGCATTTTGCTCGAAATCGAGGCCGAGACCGGCCGCATGCTCGACAGCGATGTGATCGCCGCAATGCGCTCGGTCATGGATGTAGCGCGGGCCTTGGTTTCCGGGGCTCGGGTGTAGCCTGTACTAACTGTCGGGAGTGGCAACGGCCGCGGTTAGCCAAAGTCGCGATCGGCGGTGAGAATCTTCAGATCGCTCATCTTGCGGATCACGCTGGACCAAGGGCGCTTCCGTATCAGCCGCACGCGCGCATCGGCAGCGTCCATCTCTACGGTCAGCCGCCGGAATTGAGGGCTTGCGCCAGTTGGCCGACCGATCTCAGCGTCGAATCCGACAATTCCCACGCCGGGAAGCCCAACAATCTCAATCCCCCGCCGAAATCCTATCGTGTCGCAACGCAATCGCACCGCCTTCCAATCGAGATGCGGACCCAGCGCGATGTCGGCGGCCGATACGCGAACATAGCTCGCTTGCCCCTCGTTCTGGGGTTGGCCTGCGATCTTGCCGTCAAGATAAGCTGGCAAAGCGCTCGCCACCAGAAAGCGCCCGGCTTTCGCAGCAGCAAGCGAGAAACGCATGAGGCAGCGGTCTTCGGGAAACGGTATGGGCTGACAGGCGACTATGTTGCCTGTGTCGAAACCGGCTGACATGACATGCAGCGTCATGGTCGCATCGGTCAGGACGCTGCCGTCGAGAACCATCGCATAGACTGGAGTGGGGCCACGATAACGCGGCAACGGCGCGGGGTGAAGGTTCACGGCGCGCGAGCCGAATATCTCGAGCATGTCGGGCGGCGCCAGGAACGGGAAATAGACGCTGATGAGCACGTCCGCTCCGACCGCGCGTACCGCCTCAAGGCGCTCGGGCCAAGTGCCGAGCGGCGCAACAACCTCTCTCACGGGAATCGCATGGCGGCGAGCCACGGCGGCGGTCGACCATTGCGGAGCGAGACGGGCAAGCCGTGCGTCGCGATGCATCATTCCGCGACGGGCGGAATGGCCGGTCCAAAGTGCTGCGATTTCATGACCGGCCGACAACCAGCCGCGCATGGCTGCCGCTGTCTCGGGCACCGCGCCGCCGAGAAAAAGCGCCCGGTAACGTCTCAAGCCGGCCGCTCCGGCGTCCTCAGCAGGCGACGGTAAAGATACCGCTGAGGCAAGAGCCGCCATCGATGCGTGCTTTTGGCGGACAAAACCATCGCGCGCGTAATCAACCGGCGCTCGAGCCGCTGCCAGGGTACAGGCCTCAACGCATCGAGCAAATTCCGGCTGGCGGGGCAATCGTAAAGTCCCGCGGCAAGCCGCAGCATCGTCGCGACGGGCAGCGTGGCGCCCGATCGCAGTGCGCGGTCGCGGAGTTCGCCGGGATCTACCCCCATGCGGGCCACCATCAGACCGTCGACGACATATTGCAGCCGGCCGAACAAATGCGAGGTCGCTCCGTGCAGGGCGGCCAACACCAACCGAGCCGCCGGCGTGACGCCTCCGGCTGCCGGATCGGCGTAAAGATCGTAGGTCAGCGTCTGGCGCGCGCGCAATTCCGGAGCGTGGACGATGTCGGTATGGACTTCGACCAGCATGACGCCGCCATGCGCGTCAGGCCGGGTCCATTGCCGTTCAGTATGATCGATGCGCGTCTCGCGTGGCCTTATGCTTGTAAAGCCGAGGCCGGTCAGGACCTCGCCCAGTGCGTCTTGCGCGTGCGGTCGAACCAGAAGATCGATATCGGAAAACGTGCGGGCATGAAGCCCGCCATAGGCCTTTTCCGCAAAATCGACGCCTTTGACCAGCACAACGGGGAGTTCCGACGCCTTGAAGAGGATCTCGCGCGCCGCACCTGCCAGCAGCATGGCGCGCGCGACATCCTGCAGACGCAGTTCATTGGCGCGCGCCAGGAGCGCATCGCTTGCCGCGCCTGTTATCGCGGACGCCCCTTTCATGAACGCTTCCGGCGCCACGCGCAGCTGAATGCCCAGATTGCGGACCAAAGCCGGACGTATGTTATGGAGGTGCGCTTCATCGAGCAGCCTGGACGGCGGCGCGGATTCCGTCACTGAAAAAGGGGCCGGAGACCAAAGCGGGTTCAATCCTGCGGGATCGGACAATCGGGCGAGCCAGGCCTCGACCTTGTTCGTCATTGCAAGCGCCCGGGCACGGCCGACGGATCGTTCATCGCGGCGGCGACCAAGGCCGGCAGCGACGCGAGGTCCAAACCGGCGGATATGACAAATGTCGGCGCTTGGGTCACCGTTTTCGCAAAAACGTCGAACCGGAGCAAGGCCTTTGAAATCATTCCCGCCGGTCGCCACGCCACATTGTCATGGGCCATCGCCACCAACATCTCGCCCTTCGGGAGCGAGGTGACACTGTGCTCGCCAGCCGAGCGGGGTCCAAGCAACATGATTGCGCCCAGTTCGACCGGTTCAGTCGGGATCACTGCGATCCGACCGGCAAGGCTCTCGAGGGAGATACCCTGCTCACCGTTATCGTCCCAGCGGTTTTGCAGCGGACCGACCCAAGGCAGCAGTTCGGCGGTGCGCCGATGAACCTTGAGCGCGCGCGGCAGGCCCCATAGGCGGGGCTGCATGGCATCCGGTATCAGAACGCTGGCATCATCGGTCATCAGCGAAAACCCGTCATGCGCCAGCGCCAACGCCGTCGTCGTCTTTCCCCCTCCCGATGGAACGCAAATCAGAACCGCGCGACCGCTCCGCTGCTCGACAAGACACGCGCCGTGAACAAGCTGCTGGCCGCCGGCATTGAGCGCGGCATCCACGATCAGCATCACCGCAGAGCCGAAAAACTGATTGTGGCTTTGCGGGCGGAGATGGGCGACCGCGGTGCGGCGGAAATGGTCGATGACGACAAGCCCGCCATCCTCGATCTCCAGCGCAGCCACGCCTTCCGTTTCGAACACGCGCCCCATGAAACCATCGGGTTGCCGCCCCTCCCATGTCAATGGCAGGTCGGGTGTCGGAACCGGCTCCATGGTTTCGCGGATTGTCAAAGCGAAATCGTGCGTCGGCGTGACAGCATGCTCGACAAAATTGGGGAAAGCCTGATGGAGCCTGTCTATCCAGACCCGGTTGTCCGCAGTTGCGCGCATCCGCGCGCCATGAAAATCAAAACTGGTCGTCTTCTCAGTCATGATCCATGCTCGCCAGCCGCATCGCCTGTTGCGCCGGAATGGTCGCGTGACCGTCATAAGAGAACAGATCGAGCATGGGCTCCTGCGCCGGATTGAGCACGGTTTTGCCGTCGAGATTTACCCAGCAATGCGCACGCGGCCGGGTTGTAAGCGCCGATTTCGGGACAAGCCCGAAATGCAGCACGGGCTTATATCCAGCCAGGCACATGTAATGAAACGCCAGCAATCCTTCGCGCAGGCAACGGCGTCCGCGCATTCGCCAAGGCCGCGCCACGGCAGCCTTCACGGCGGTCACAATCTCGCCGGAGGTTAGGTCGGCATAGGCGCGCGCTTCGCCCTCCGGTGTGGCGCGCCGCAAAATTTCATCGAGCGGTCGGCCTCGGGCGTACACCGTAAGAAGCCGAGCCGCGATCCACAAATTCCACCTGAATGGTAACCGTGCGGAGGGAAACGGCATCATGACGCGATGACAAGCAATGACTCGCCAAGAAGATCGTCGGCGATCTCGACCAGATCGGCGACGAGCGTCGTCTCGTCGATTTCGAATACCTCGACCATTCCGCGCGCGACTTCGGCCACCGTACGCTTGCCGTCGAGTTTTTGGAGAAACGCCAGAGTCGTGTCGTTGATCGTGTACATCTCGCCGGTATCGAGTTTCAGCACGACGCCGCCCTCGTCCTCCCCAAGCGCTTGCAACGAGACATGCGGCGAGAGAGCAAGCGTGGTCGAAGGCGACAGGGTCTTTGAAGGTGTGGATTTGATCACATGCGGCTCCGTGGGCTACTTTTGTGGTCACATGTATCCCGATAGCGCTTCCAGCCGCCACTCACGGCCTATCCGCCTATGGCTTGCCGTTCATTGACTGTCGAGTGCAAAACAGCAGTCATGCTTGATTTGCCGGAGCAGCAGCGGCCGGATTCGTTGCGCAGCCGGCGTTGATGCACAAGGGCGCCAGCAATGTCGCGCTGAGTCAATGCCGGACCATACCCGCATCGACATTGAGCGTCTGGCCCGTGATCCAGCGCGCATCGTCCGACGCCAGGAAGGACACCACGTCGGCGATGTGCTCGGGCTGACCCTTGCCTTTCATTGCCTGAAGCATCTCGACGAAGCCGAAGGCCTCGTTGTGCGGGCTGGCCTTCACGCCGTCGCTCTCGATAAGCCCCGGCGTCACCGCATTGGCGGTGATGTTGTACTTGCCGAGTTCGGTCGCCAACGCACGGGTGAAGCCGATGACGCCGCCCTTGGCCGCTACATAGGCGGCCATATTCGGCGTGCCGGCAAAGAATGTGTTGGAGGCGATGTTGATGACGCGGCCGGCCTTGTTGGCTGCGCGCATCTGGTCGGTCGCGGCGCGGCTGACGATGAAGGTGCCGGTCAGGTTGACGTCGATGATCTTGCGCCAGTGTTCGAGGTCGACATCGTCCCACGCGATGAAGGGCACGATGCTGGCGTTGTTGACGAGGATGTCGACGCCTCCCGTCAGCGCCTGGATTTCGGCAAACATCGCCTTGACGGCGGCGGGGTCCGAAATGTCCGCGGCAATCGCCTTGGCCTTGCCGCCGATCTCTGCGGCCGCTGCCTTCGCGCCATCGGCGTTGATGTCGCTGACGATGACGGTTGCGCCATCGACGGCAAGCCGCGCGGCGATTGCCTTGCCGATGCCCTGCGCTGCGCCGGTCACCAGCGCTGTCTTTCCTGCGAGCCTGTCGGTCATGTGATGCTCCCCTAAATCGGTGATGTTGACTGAAATCTCAGACGTCGGCGTCGATGACGGCGAGCGCCGCTTCGATGCCCCTGCCAATGGCGAGCTTCTGGCCAGCCACGTTCATCGCCCCGCCAAGCGCGGTCAGCGCGGCAATGGCGTAGATCGGCTGCGCCGTCGGCCCCATATGGCCGATGCGCGTGAGTTTGCCGAGCGTCTCGCCGCGGCCCGAC
>JBGTLX010000027.1:0-5184 GCA_041743855.1 Rhizobiaceae bacterium
CGCGCCCCGGAAGCCGATCTGGACGATGGGCCGGCCGAGACGGAACCAGTGTTCGGTCGGCAGATCGCCCTTGGCGATGCCGAACAGGCTGGTCAGCCGCGCCTCGGAAGCGAGAAGGTCGTAGCAGCTTTCGTCGAGCTGGTGCTCCTCGACGCGGTAGCCGATCGACAGCAGCTTGCGCTCCTGGCGCATCAGGAACGAGAAATCCATCTCGAAGGCGAATTTCCGGGAGCGGTCGCGCAGCCGCAGCAGCCTGTCGCGCAGCAGCATCACCCCGTGCTCGTCGATGTGCGCATCCTGGACATGCGCCTCGCAGGTCGCTGCCAGCCGCGTCCCCCAGTCGAGCAGGTCGCGGCTGTGCGCCGAATTCGCCTCAACGTTCACGGCGGCGGCCAGCTTGCGGATTTCGGCCCCCACCACGGTGAGGTTGATGGTGCGGATGGATGCCATTTCGGGCTGGCTCTTGATCATTTCCACTGCGCGCCGCATGCCTTCGACGCGGTCGGCGAGGCGCTGGCGCAACGGCCGCAATTGCCGGCGGTCGTCCGGAAGTTCGGCAAGCGTTTCGGCCAGAACCGAGACACTGTCGAGAATGCCATCGAAATCGCCCTGCAAATGCACCGACGGCGCTTCCGCCCAGTCGGCGCAGGCGGCGGACACGGCGATGAGGTGTCCGGCCAGATTGCCGCTGTCGACGCTGGACACGTAAAGCGGATAGAGCGGTCGCAGCGTTGCCGTATCGTACCAGTTGTAGAGATGCCCGCGGTGACGCTCCATGCGCTCGATGGTGGCAAGCGTTAAGTCGATGCGGTTGGCGGCGTCCGCGAGGCTGATCCAGCCGAAATCGCGCGCCGACACGATCGAGAGCAGATAGACGCCGATATTGGTCGGCGACGTCCGCTGCGCGACCACGGGCTGCGGGGTTTCCTGGAAATTGTCGGGTGGGAGCATGTTGTGTTCGGCCGTCACGAACGTCTCGAAATAGGCCCAGGTGCGGCGCGCGATTGCCCGCAGGCGCGCCGTATCGTCCGGCGAAACCCGCAGCCGGTCCTCTGTCTCGGCCGAGCGGCTGATCAGCCATGCGAAGGCCGGCGAGCCCGCCCAGAAAATCGCGAAGAAGAAGGCGACGAACGCGCCGGTCGAATCGGCCAGCATCGGGATGGCCAGACCGGCCAGCGCCAAGATCACGGCGCCGTGCATCAGCCTGTAATAGGCAAGGATACCGTTGTCGCCATCCTTATGCTCCTGCGAGGCGGTCCGCCATTCGAGCAGGTTCCGTCGGCTGACGAATATGCGGTAAATCGTGCGCGAGGCGGCGTCGCCCATCATCCAGGCGAGATGCGCCATCAGGACGATGCGCAGCGCCACCAGCGCCGTCCCGAAAGCGAGATCGCGGCCGAGAGCGCTGAGATGCCCGCGCACGGTCGCCTCGCGGCTTTTCGGCATGAGCGCATCGACGAGATCGAATGTCGGCGCCATGAACAGCGCCAGGATCAGCAAAGCCTGCCATTGAGCGGCCTGCGTGAAAGGCAGCAGCGTCCAGCCCACGATGGCCGCCGCCACCCAGAAGATCGGCGTCAGCGAGCGCCGCAGATTGTCGACCATCTTCCAGCGCGACAGAGCCGGTACGCCGGATTTCGGGTCGAAGATGAAGCCCAGCAACTGCCAGTCGCCCCGCGCCCAGCGATGCTGGCGCGACGCATCGACCGAGTAGCGGGTGGGATAGTCCTCGACCACCTCGACATCGCTCACCAGGGCGGCACGCGCCAGCGCCCCTTCCAAGAGATCGTGGCTGAGCACCGCGTTTTCGGGGATGCGCTCCCTGAGCGCGGCTTCCATCGCGTCGATGTGGTAGAGCCCCTTGCCGGTGAACGAGCCTTGACCGAACACGTCCTGATAGAGATCGGACACCGCGAACACGTAAGGGTCGATGCCTCGGTTGGATGAGAACACGCGCTGCAGGAACGACGCCTCGTCGCCCGTCGTCAGCGACGGCGTCACCCGCGGCTGCAGGATCGAATAGCCGGCCGTGACGCATCGGCGCGCCATGTCGAATTGCGGCCGGTTCAACGGATGGCAGAGCTTGCCGACAAGCCGCGTGACCGCGTCGCGCATCATGCGCGTGTCGGCGTCGAGCGTCATCACATGCACGACGCCCTTCGGCAGCGGCGCGTCCGGCGGCAGGAAGGTCGTGTCGGCGTCGCCGCGCAGCAGGAGGTTGAGTTCGTGCAGCTTGCCGCGCTTGCGCTCCCATCCCATCCAGCTATTCTGCGCCTCGTTGAAGAGCCGGCGGCGGTGCAGAAGATGAAAGCGCGGCGATCCTTCCTGCGGGTAGCGTGCGTTGAGGCGGGCGATTTCGGCGCGCGCATGATCGAGGATTTCCTGATCGCCGGTATTCAGTTCGGCGGCGCTGTCGGGCCAGTCGGACAGAAGCGCGAAATGCAGCGCGCCTTTCGCATTGGCGAGGTGATGAACCTCGAGATTGCGGACGGTCTCTTCGACATCGTCGCGCGAGCCGATCAGCGACGGCACCACCACGAGGGTGCGAGCGTCAGTTGGAATGCCCTGCTTGAACTCATAGCCGATAAGCCGCGTCGGCGACAGGAACAGGAGGACGATGGTGTTGAACAACCCCAGCGCGCCCTCGCTTGCCGGCACCGCGAAAAGCAACAGCATCAGCGCAATCGACGCGGCCGACAGTCCGAGGCTGGCAAGCGCCGAGCCGGCCAGCACCATCAACAGAACGGTCAGAGCGAACACCGGCACGACGATGCCGAGCCAGCCGGTGCCGCGTAAGGCGCGATTGACCTTCGTGCCGAATGTCGGTCGATAGGCAATGGACCGCTCGAATTCCTTGCGGCGCGGTCCGACCAGGAAGAAGCCGACATCGGCGCCTTCGGCGCTGTCCGCTTCGTCCGCGGATGCCTCGCGAAGCGCCGGCGCGCCGAGCTTGACTGCGCGCGACGCCGTCTCGAACTCCGTCAGCCCAGAGCGGCGCGCCAGATCCTCTATCGCGGCGCGATACTGGTCGCGCGACGGGAAATCGAGCGCGGCGAAACCCGAATGCTCCCGCAACAGCGCGTCGACCCGGCTGACCTCCTCGAACCAGACGGTCCAGTCGACATCGTTGATGAGCCGCAGGCCCCTGATGATGTTGCCGGTGGTCACATTGCCGCTGGACAGCGTGTGATGTTCGCCGATGATGATCTCCTCGGCGTCCGAACCGGACTTCTCCAGTTCCCGCTCGAGCCAGAGCAGCGCCTTGCCGGCATTCTGCGAGCCGTCGCGGAGCCGATAGAGCAACTGGGTAGCAAAGGTCGTGTCGCGCGCATGGGCCGTGTAAGCGGCCAGGATCGCCCGGTCGTGATCGCCATCGGCGGTGGCCAGAACCAGATCGGCGACCTCATTGGCGATCTGGCGCATCTCGCGCGCCCTGTTTACCCGAACCGCGAGACGCCGCAAATTCTCGATCAGGACGAAGCGAAGCAGCGACGGCAGCGCCCACAATTCGCCGATCCGCAGCGGCTCGACGGATTGGAACCCCTCCACGATCGCCTTGAATTTCTGCGCCGACACGGTGCTGTCGGAATGGGCGACATAGACCCATGTCAGGGCCAGCGCGCGCGGCACGGAACGGCCAGCGCCGATCTCGATGGTGGGAAGTTCACGATAGAAGCGGCGCGGCAGATCCCGCTTGATCTGGAATATCGTCTCCTCGACCAGATAATTGTTGTCCAGAAGCCATTGCGCTGCGGGCGTTATGGCCTCGCCCCGCGCCTGCGCGGCGTTGGTCAGGCGATAGACTTCGAGGATCTTGTCGGCGCTTTCGCGGATGCGCGCCTGGAAATCGAACGGCTCGAGGCCGTGGAACGCATGCATCTCGTTCTTGGCGAGGCTTTCTCCAAGTGCGCGGAGGCGGTCTTCCTGAAGGAAATGCGACCTTATCGGCTGTTCGCCGGGTTTTGGGAAACGATGGACCGCCTTTTGCAGCGACCGAGGATCGGCTTGCACATTCATTAAAAATTCCGACAATTATAAATAATCGAGCCGTTACGCCGAGCGCTGGCGCACCACTCCGTTAAACCGTTTTACGACCGGATGGTTGCCGGGTAACGAGAGTTAATTTCTGGTCCACACCGACGGACACTCGAATACCCTACACAACCAAGCCGACACCATAATTCTTTGGGATGTCGATAATCGGGCTTTTTAATGATGGCCCGACCAACCGGGCCAGGACGCCTCACGGCGTGGCGGGCGTGATCTCGATCAGGCTCATTTTCAGCACGACCGCCTGAGTTTCGGCCTCCAGGGCTATGCTCACGCCGCTTTGTTCGATTACACAGGCGTCGAAGGAGCCGAGTCTGCCGGCCTGCCGGCCCGCCATGATCCGCACTTCGCCGGATTGGCACAGGATGAGCGTCGTGCCCTTGGCCGTCGCTAACTCCACCGGTTCATGCACGACAAGCCGGGCCATCGCATGAGCCATGCGGCCGCGCCGGCTCATGAGGTTCAAGTCGGTGATCGGACCGTCGACCAGCGTCGCCGCCGTGGCGACATCGGCGGGAAACCTGAGTGGCGCCGAGTCGACTGTGAGCGTCAAAGGTGGCCTGCCATCGATCTCCAGCGCAATCCCCTGGCCTTCCAGAACCGCCAGCGTCCTGTCGATGCCCGCAAACAGCGAAAACGGCCCATCCACCTCGACGCGCGCCATCGACACGCGCCAGTCGAAATTTTCCAGGCCCGCCCCCGCCGGAGAAACCGCAATCTCGGTCGTCTCGCCGCCGCCGTTCTTCCAGGGCATGCGGCGGCAGTCGGCGGCGCGGATGACCCGCACGGTCAGCCGAGGATGCCGGGCAGGTTAAGCCCCTGCTCCCGCGCGCAATCGACGGCGATCTCGTAGCCGGCGTCGGCATGGCGCATGACGCCGGTGGCCGGATCGTTCCACAGTACGCGTTCGAGCCGCTTGGCCGCCTCCGGCGTACCGTCGGCCACGATGACCATGCCGGCATGCTGCGAAAAGCCCATGCCGACGCCGCCGCCATGATGCAGCGACACCCAGGTCGCGCCCGAGGCGCAGTTGAGCAACGCGTTGAGCAGCGGCCAGTCGGACACCGCGTCCGAGCCGTCCATCATCGCCTCGGTCTCGCGGTTGGGCGAGGCGACCGAGCCGGAATCGAGATG
>JBGTLX010000028.1:0-2991 GCA_041743855.1 Rhizobiaceae bacterium
GGCGCGAAACTTGTCTGGCAGCTTTGCGTAACCGGTTACAGGCACCAATGCCCTGGAGAATTTCATGAAAAAGTTCGCAGTTCTTGCGCCCCTTGTTTTCTTCGCTGCTCCGGCCTTCGCGGCAGACGCGGTCTTCGAGGAGCCGGCTCCGATCGCCGCCGAAATGGTCGTAGGCGACTGGTCGGGCTTTTATGCCGGCGTCCAGATCGGCTACGCCTTTGGCGACACCGGCGAGTTCGAACTCGATCCGTTCACCCCTGGCCTGCAGACGGCGTTCGCCCCCGGCTTTTCCGGCGATTTCGAGGACAGCGTGATCGGCGGCGTGCATGTCGGCTACGATTGGCAGTTCGGTTCGATCGTTGTCGGCGGCATTCTCGACATCAGCGCCACCGACCTTTCGGACGACCAGAACGGCTTCTCGGTAACGCCGGCGCGCTATACCATCACCCGCGAACTCGATTTTCTGGCGACGCTGCGCGCCCGCCTCGGCTATGCAATATCCGACCGTTTCCTCGTCTACGGAACGGGCGGTCTCGCCTATGGCGAGGTCGATTTCAGCTATGAGCAGCCAGGTTCGGGAGCCGTGACAACGACGTCCGGCGGGCAGGACGACGATTTCGGCTACACGGTCGGCGCCGGCGTCGAAGGCAAGGTGACCGAAAAGATCTCGCTCGGCCTCGAATATCTCTACACCGATCTCGGCGACAACGATTTCACAGCCAACCTGACCGGCGGTCCTTTCGGCGCCGCGCCCGGCACAAACGGCACCGGATCGGACGAGGATTTCGACTTCCACACCGTCCAGCTTAAGATGTCGTACCGCTTCTAGAGCGGCTCGCTTCAAATCAGAATCGCTGCGCCGCTCTATCCCTTTGTTGTCGCATCGGATTATCCGAAAACCGCTTCGCACTTTTCGGTCCGATGCTTTAGCCGATCGCCGGCTTCGTCACGGTCGCACGAAGCCGGCGCTGGCGATCAGAAGTTTGCGCGTGTAGTCCTTGGTCACGCGGCGCGCGGCAAGGTCGTCGGCCCCGAGCCGCTCGACCTCCTCGCCGCTCTGCATGACCATCAGCCGCTCGCACATATGGGTGACGATGGCGAGGTCGTGACTGACCATCAGGAAGGTGAGTTGGCGGTCGCGGCGCACCTGTTCGAGCAGGTTCAGCACCTCGGCCTGCACGGAGGCGTCGAGCGCCGAGGTCGGCTCGTCCAGCAGCAGGATCGACGGTTCGAGAATCAGCGCGCGGGCGATCGCGACGCGCTGGCGCTGCCCGCCGGACAATTGGTGGGAGTAGCGGAAGCGGAAACCGGAGCCCAGCCCCACCTCGTCCAAGGCGCGCAGGATGCGCTTCTCGATGTCGGCAAAACCGTGGATGGCCAGCGGTTCCAGCAGAAGCCTGTCGACGGTCTGCCGCGGGTGCAGCGAACCGTAGGGGTCCTGAAAAACCATCTGGACCTTTCGGTAGAAGGCCTTGTCGCGGGATTTTCCCAATTTTTCCCCGTCGAGCGAGATTTCGCCGCCCGACACCGGCGCGAGGCCGGCAATGGCGCGCAACAGCGTCGACTTGCCCGAACCGGATTCGCCGACGAGGCCGAAGGATTCGCTCAGCCCGACATCGAGGCTGACGCCCTTCAGCGCCAGAAAACCGTCATAGGCGACGCTGAGACCGGAGATTGCGATGGCCGGGCTCACAGTGCCCATTCCGGCTGGCGGTCGAGGACGGGGAGCGGATGCCGGTCGGCCCCGATCTGCGGCATGCAGTCGAGTAGGCCGCGCGTGTAGGGATGCCGGGCTTCAGCGAGTTGGGCAGCCTGCAGTTCCTCGACGATCTTTCCCGCATACATGACGATGACGCGGTCGCAGAAGGTCGAGACCAGCCGCAGATCGTGCGAGATGAAGATCAATCCCATGCCGCGCTGGCGCACCAGATCGTCCAGGATGCGCAATATGTCGAGCTGCACGGTCACGTCCAGCGCCGAGGTCGGTTCGTCGGCGATCAGCAGTTCGGGGCCGGCGATCAGCATCATGGCGATCATGGCGCGCTGGCCCATGCCGCCCGAGACTTCGTGCGGGTAGAGATCGTAAACGCGCGCCGCGTCGCGGATCTGCACGGCTTCCAGCATGGCAAGGGCGCGGTCGCGCGCCTGCGATTGGCCAACATCCTCATGCGTGCGCAGCGTCTCGACGATCTGGCGGCCGATGCTCATCACCGGGTTGAGCGAGTATTTGGGATCCTGCAGGATCATCGCGATGCGCTTGCCGCGCAAGTTGCGGCGTTGCCGGGCAGGGGCCTTCAACAGGTCGATGCCGTCGAACTCGAGTCTGTTCGCCGAAATCCGGGCGTTGGAAGGCGTCAGCCCCATGATGGCGCGGCCGGTCTGGGATTTTCCCGAGCCGGACTCGCCGACGATGCCGAGGCGTTCGCGGCCCAGCGTGAAGGAGATGCCGCGCACCGCTTCGATGATGCCGGTGCGGGTGGGAAAACTGACCTTGAGATTTTCGACGCTGAGCAGCGGGCTCATTGTTCCCCGCCTCGCGGGTCGAGCGCGTCGCGCAGGCCGTCGCCCAAAAGGTTGAAGCCGAGGCTGACGACCAGGATGGCGAAGCCGGGCATGGCCGCGACCCACCACTGGTCGAGGATGAAGCGGCGGCCCGACGCGATCATCGCGCCCCATTCGGGCAGCGGCGGCTGCGCGCCGAGGCCGAGAAACCCAAGCCCGGCGGCGGTCAGGATGATGCCCGCCATATCGAGCGTGACGCGCACGATCAGCGAGGAGATGCAGAGCGGCATGATGTGCCTGAGCACAATGCGCAGCGGCGAGGCGCCCATCAGCCGCACCGCGGCGATGTAGTCCGAGTTGCGCACTGTCAGCGTTTCCGCCCGCGCAATGCGCGCATAAGGCGGCCACGAGGTGATGGCGATGGCGATGATCGCGTTCTCGAGCCCAGGCCCCAGCGCCGCGACGAAGGCGAGCGCGAGGATCAGCTTG
>JBGTLX010000029.1:0-5934 GCA_041743855.1 Rhizobiaceae bacterium
CCGACATCTGCGTGCGGATGCGCGCCTGCCCCTTCGGCACCACCGGAAAGGCAAAGCCGATGACATAGATGCCGCGCTCCAGCATTTTTGCCGCCATCTCCTGCGCCAGAGCGGCGTCGCCCAGCATCACCGGGACGATCGGGTGGCCGGCGCCGGCCAAGGTGAAACCAAGCTTCGTCATCGAGGAGCGGAATTGCGCCGCGTTGGCGGTGAGTTTTTCGCGCAGCGCGCCGCCGCCCTCGACAATGTCGAACACCTTCAGCGAAGCGCCAGCAATTGCCGGCATCAGCGTGTTGGAAAACAGATAGGGCCGCGAGCGCTGGCGCAGCCAGTCGACGATTTCGCGCTTGCCCGACGTATAGCCGCCCGACGCGCCGCCCAGCGCCTTGCCGAGCGTGCCGGTGATGATGTCGACCCGGCCCTCGACGCCGCAATGCTCGGCCGAGCCGCGGCCATTCTTGCCGACGAAGCCGACGGCGTGGCTGTCGTCCACCATCACCATGGCGTCGTATTTTTCGGCAAGGTCGCAGACGCCTTTCAGATTGGCGATGATCCCGTCCATCGAGAACACGCCGTCCGTGGCGATCAGCCGGAAACGCGCGCCGGCCGCTTCCTTCAGCCGCGCCTCCAGATCGGCCATGTCGTTGTTGGCGTAGCGAAAGCGTTTCGCCTTGGAGAGCCGCACGCCGTCGATGATCGAGGCGTGGTTCAGGGCGTCGGAAATGACCGCGTCATCTTCCCCCAGAAGCGTTTCGAACAGGCCGCCATTGGCGTCAAAACACGAGCCGTAGAGGATCGTGTCCTCCATGCCGAGGAACGCCGAAATCCGCGCTTCAAGCTGCTTGTGCACGTCTTGCGTGCCGCAGATGAAGCGGACGGAGGCCATGCCGTAACCTTGAGCGTCGAGCGCGGCCTTGGCGGCCTCGCGCAGGCCCTCATTGTCTGCAAGTCCGAGATAGTTGTTGGCGCAGAAGTTGAGAAGTTTTTTGCCGCCGACCTCGATCTGCGAGGATTGCGCCGAGGTGATCACGCGTTCGGTTTTGTAGAGCCCGGCGGATTTCAGTCCGTCGAGTTCCTTGGAGATATGGGAGAGGAATGCTTGGGTCATTGGAGGGACTGTTGCGCCGGTAAAAAAGAAAATCTATTGGAAAAGCGACCTGCCGTAGTAGCTCTCTTCTCCCCGTCTCTCTACGGGGAGAAGATGCCGGCAGGCAGATGAGGGGCTGCGCAAACCTCTCGGAAGCCGGCTCTGCCCCTCATCCGGCCCTTCGGGCCACGTTCTCCCCGTAAACGGGGAGAAGGAAGGACGCCGCGCCCTGAAAGACGCAGGCCAGCCTCAATTGAATCTAAAAGAACGCCTGCAGCCCGGTCTGCGCGCGGCCCAGGATCAGCGCGTGCACATCATGCGTGCCTTCATAGGTGTTGACCGTTTCCAGGTTCTGGGCGTGGCGCATGACGTGGTAGCCGATCTGGATGCCGTTGCCGCCATGCATGTCGCGGGCGTGGCGGGCGATGTCCAGCGCCTTGCCGCAATTGTTGCGCTTGACCAGGCTGATCATCTCGGGCGCCATTTTGCCCTCGTCTAGCAGCCGCCCGACGCGCAACGAGCTTTGCAGCCCGAGCGCTATTTCGGTCTGCATGTCGGCAAGCTTCTTCTGGAAAAGTTGCGTCTGCGCCAGCGGCCGGCCGAACTGCTTTCGGTCGAGCCCATATTGCCGGGCGCGATGCCAGCAATCCTCGGCCGCGCCCATCACGCCCCAGGAAATGCCGTAGCGCGCCCGGTTGAGGCAGCCGAACGGACCCTTGAGGCCGGACACATTCGGCAGCAGCGCGTCCTCGCCGACCTCCACGCCTTCCATCACCACCTCGCCAGTGATCGACGCGCGGAGCGAAAGCTTGCCGCCGATCTTAGGCGCGGACAGCCCCTTCACACCTTTCTCGAGCACGAAACCCCGGATCTGGTCGTCGTGCGCCGCCGATTTCGCCCACACCACGAACACATCGGCGATTGGAGCGTTGGAGATCCACATTTTCGAGCCGGAGATTCTATATCCACCATCGATCTTCTGCGCCCGCGTGCTCATGCCGCCGGGATCGGAACCCGCCTCGGACTCGGTAAGCCCGAAGCAGCCGATCCACTCGCCGGAAGCCAGTTTCGGCAAGTACTTCTTCCGTTGCTCCTCCGAGCCATAGGCATGGATCGGATACATCACCAGCGACGACTGCACGCTCATCATCGAGCGGTACCCTGAGTCGACCCGCTCAACTTCACGCGCGACCAGCCCATAGGTCACGTAGCCCGCGCCCAGGCCCCCAAACTCTTCCGGAATGGTGATGCCGAGCAAGCCGGCGTCGCCCATCTCGCGAAAGATGGCGGGGTCGGTGGTCTCGTCCAGATAGGCGGCCTCGATCCGCGGCGCGAGCTTGTCGGCGGCAAATGCCGCCGCGGCGTCGCGCATCATCCGTTCGTCCTCTAAAAGCTGGTCCTCCAGCAGAAAAGGATCGCTCCAGACGAAGGATGCAGCGGCGGTTTTTCCCGCCTTGTTTTCGAGATTCATGAGCAGTTTCCGGATTCGTCCAAGGTTCTGGCAGCCAGCTTACCCGCAAACGTCCCACGCGTGAATTGCTTTCGGTCGGCATTGGGCATGATGCGTTAGAATCCCGCCGGTCTTTGCAACGCACCGATAACCATTCCGTCCGATTCCTGCCACTCCGTCGGCATTCCAAGCCACGCAGGAAGCGGCGTTAACCGTTTGGCCGCATTATCCAACGGCGTGGAAATCCATCCGCCAGACAGACATCCGCAGGCCTATGACGCAGCAGCCCTCGAATACCAGCACCGGAAAACTCATACTGCTGTTCAAGGGCGCCTATTGGGTCGCCCTGTTGCTGATTGCCGCCATGGCGATCGCCTCGTTTATCCTGATGCAGCAGATGATGGCGGCGCAACAGCGAGACGAGGCGTTGATGGCGCTTGTCGGTACGCAAAAGGCGCTCTCGCAGCGCGTCGTATTCCTCGCCAACGCGGCGGCCGCCGCCAGCAGGCAGGATCAGCCGGAACTGGTCGCATCGCTCCGGCAGGCGACCACCGAATTCGAGGCCAACTACGATCTGCTGCTCGAGCGCACCAACGCGGATCCGATGGCCGCCGCGCGGCTCGATCCGAAATCGTTGGAAAGCGTCCTGTTTTCCAAGCCCTATCATCTCGACTATTTCTCGATGAGCCTCGGCGCCAACGGCTGGCGCTTCATCTCCGCCCTGGAAACCGATCTCAAGCTACATGGCTCGGCTGCCGGATATCTGGCGGGCTTGGAACGGGCGCTGCTCGACGACACGGTCGCCAAGGCGACGCTCCAAGGGTTCACCGCGCTCGGCGCGCGCATCAACGAAACGGCTCAGACCCGCCTCGCCAAGACGCTCAACCTGCACCGGACGATGTTTTACGCCACAATCGGCGTTATCGTGCTGGTGGCGCTGTTCATCTTCAGGCCGATGTCCGACGTTATCCTGCGCCGGACTCACGAGCTGATCGACGCGCGCAATTCGATGGCCTTCATCGCCGTGCATGACGGCCTGACCGGCCTCTACAACCGTACCTTCATGACCGATCATTTCGATACGCTGATCAAGGGTGCGCAGCGGCGCAACGAGCGGCTCGCCGTCGTGCAACTCGACCTCGACCGGTTCAAGCAGATCAACGACACGCTCGGTCACGCGGCAGGCGACTACGTTCTTGTGGTCACCTCGCAGCGCATGCGCGAGGCCTGCCGCGCCTCGGATCTCTGCGTCCGCCTTGGCGGCGACGAGTTCGTGATGATCCTGCAGGGCGCGGGCTCGACCGAAGACATCGACACGGTCGCCAAGCGCATCATGGAGCGGATCAACGAGCCGATCGGCTTCCATGGCGCAACCATCATGCCCGGCGCCAGCGCCGGCATCGCGGTCTATCCGGTCGATGCCGACAATGCGAAGGATCTGGTCGTGCATGCCGATCTTGCGCTCTACTCGGCCAAGAAGCAGGGCGGCGGCGCATTCTCCTTCTTCTCGGAAGAGTTGCGGCGCGAACTCGAACACCGTCGGCAACTCGAGACCGATCTCCGGATTGCCATCGCGCAGAAATCCTTTGAAGTTTATTTCCAGCCGCAGGTATCGCTCGGCAGCGGCGCGATCGCCGGGGTCGAGGCGCTGGTGCGCTGGAGCCATGCGACACGCGGGATGATTTCACCGGGCGAATTCATCCCGGTCGCGGAAAAATGCGGCCTCATGGCCGAGGTCGGCAAGATCGTCATCGCCAAGGCTATCCACGAGGCGGCCGAATGGCACCGCGCCGGCATCGCTTTCGGGCGTCTGGCCGTCAACGTCTCGGGCACGGAACTGCGCGAGGACGATTTCGACCGCTTCCTGTTCGCCACTCTGGAAAAGGCCGGGCTGCCGCCGCAGAAGCTGTCGCTGGAGATCGTCGAATCCGTCATCCTCGACGACGAGAAGACCGGCATCGCGGCCAAGCTGCGCCATATAAGGGCCGCGGGCGTGCATCTGGAACTCGACGATTTCGGTACGGGCTACGCTTCGCTGAGCCACGTCAACCCGAACGAGATCGACCGGCTGAAGATTGACCGCCGCTTCGTGCAGAACATCAACGCCAACAGCGACAACACCAAGATCGTGCGCGCGATCACCGAGTTGGCGCGCGGTCTCGGCATTTCGATCATCGCCGAGGGCGCCGAGACCGAGGAAGAGCTGACCTCGCTGATGTCGATCGGCTGCGACCAGGTGCAGGGCTATTCCATCGCCTTTCCGATGCCGCGCGACAAGGCGCGCGAGTGGCTTGCCCTGCGCGGCGCGAAAAAGCCGCAGTTCAAAGTGCTGCAGGGCAACCGGGCATAAGGCAGCCACCCGCTCGTTCGCCACCGCCCCTACACGACACGCGCCGTGACTCGGCCAGCCGGCCCATCTAAAGAGGTCTCGAAGCAGAGACTTGACAGTAAATTCTTGCCCCAGATCATTTCCGTCATCGACGCGCAAACCGAGCCGGCGGTGCTCGTGCTCAACAACGCGCATGCGGCGGAGTTGTCCTGGCTCGAGCCGGACCGCCTCTCCTATCTCATCGGCCAGGCTTTCCACGCGCGGCGCATCGGCGATGTCGACGCCTTCCTGCTCGCCTTCGATCAGGACGCCGGCTATGACAGCCCGAATTTCCTGTGGTTCCGCGACCGCTTCGCCCGGTTCGTCTATGTCGACCGGATCGCGGTGGCCGAAAGGGCCAGAGGGCGCGGCCTGGCGCGCCGGCTGTACGCGGATTTGTTCGACCACGCCGCTCGGGCCGGCCACGACCGGGTGGTCTGCGAGGTCAATGCCGAACCGCCCAATGCGGCGTCCGATGCCTTTCACGCGGCCCTGGGGTTTTCCGAGATCGGCCGGGCCCTGATCCACGACGGCGCCAAGGCGGTGCGCTATTTCACGCGGCCTCTGTCCTGATCCTGACGCTCCGGCCGCCTTTTATTTTGGCGACTGGCAAAGTCTTTCGGCCCCTTATCTCGCCATCGAATCCGCGTATAATCGCGCCATGCCGATCCGCCAGCTTTCCGAAACGATGATCAACCAGATTGCCGCCGGCGAGGTCATCGAGCGGCCGGCGAGCGTGGTCAAGGAACTGGTCGAAAACGCGCTCGACGCCGGCGCGTCGCGGGTCGAGATCGCAACCGGCGGCGGCGGCCTCGGCCTCATCCGCGTCGTCGACGACGGTTCCGGCATTCCCGGCGACGAACTGGAACTGGCGGTCTCGCGCCACTGCACTTCAAAACTGTCCACCGACATTCACGGCATCCGCTCGCTCGGCTTTCGCGGCGAGGCGCTGCCGTCGATCGGCTCGGTGTCGCGGCTGTCGATCCGCTCGCGCACGGCCACATCGGACGCGGCTTGCGAAATCGCCGT
>JBGTLX010000030.1:0-2348 GCA_041743855.1 Rhizobiaceae bacterium
GCCCGCCAAAAACCCGCCGCCCTGCTGCCCGTAGCGGGGTTCAGAGGAAGGGCCCGACCTGCCGACGCGCGGCACCGCGCCGCCGCGCCGGGGCGGGTTTCTGTCGCCGAACACGCCGGAAAAAAGTCCACCGCCCGACGACTGCCGGGAGGCGAGTTCCTCCTCCAGTTCCTCGATGCGGCGCTGGGCCGTGTTCAGCGCGTGTTCCTGCACCACGATGGTCTGGGCCATATAGTAAGGCGCGCCGGGCTGCCGCGCGATCTGGCCGTTGATATAAGCCTCGGCGTCGCCGTCGCGCGGCGCTGCTTGGCGCTCGACTTCGGCGAGCTTGCCAAACAGGCTTTCGATGGCGTTCTGGTCGTTTTTGTCCATGGGACTGATCTCCTCGCATTTAGTGCCTGCCCTGTTTGCCGCATCAGCATGACAGGAGCAGGACGCTAACGATCCAATGGAGATAGGAATGATGGCGGCCTTTGCAAAGCGCTTTGGTTACGCGACGCGGCGTTCAGCCGCCCCGTCGGTCAGGACCGGATCGTCAGCCCCCCGGCGTCACTGCAACAGATCCTTGACGATGCCGCTGGCCTTGCCGAAATCCATCTTGCCGGGGAATTTTTCCTTGAGCGCGTTCATGCAGCGGCCCATGTCGCGCAGGCCATCGGCGCCGACCTCCTCGACCACCTGCCGGCAGGCCTGCCTGACCGCTTCATCGCCGAGCTGTTTTGGCAAGAAATCGTTGATGATGACGATCTCCTCGCGCTCCTGCTCGGCAAGTTCGAGCCGGTTGCCCTCCTCGAAGGCCTTGGCCGATTCCTGACGCTGACGCACCATCTTGGCCAGGATCTGCAAAATCTCGTCGTCGCTGACCGGATCCTTGCCCGTTCCGCGGTTGGCGATGTCGCGATCCTGGATGGCGGCGTTGATCAGCCTCAGCGTCGAGGTGCGACGCTTGTCGTGGGATTTCAACGCGGTCTTCAGCGCTTGGGCAATGGAATCGCGCATGGCTTTTCTCCTTCGACGAGAACGCGACAATAGCGCCGGCCGGCCGTCCGGGCAAACCCCGATAAGGCGAACAAGTTCCTGTTTTCACAAGAGAAATATATCGCCGCTCAAGCTTGCACGGTTATTGACCGCCCGGCCGCCTTTGCCTATTGTCCGTTCCTTAGCATGGATATTAATTGGTGTTGCGCGGGGTTTGCGATGGTCGCGAGCGCCCGTGCATTTCCTTGGATTATATGGCCCTTGACCGCCTGTTCATCAAGGCGGTTGTCAGGGCTGGAGTGAGACGGATGGCAGCGACGACCGCCCCCTGGACTACAGAGCGCCCGACGGCGATGCTGGTGCTTGCCGATGGAACAGCCATCGAAGGCCGGGGCCTAGGTGCTGCCGGCGTCGCGGTCGCCGAAATCTGCTTCAACACGGCGCTGACCGGCTATCAAGAGATCCTCACCGATCCGTCCTATGCCGGACAGATCGTCACCTTCACCTTTCCCCATATCGGCAATGTCGGGGCGAATGACGAGGATGTCGAGGATTTGAACCCGGCGGCGCGCCACGGCGCGGTCGGCGCGGTGTTCAAGGCCGAGATCGCCGGCCCGTCCAGCTACCGCGCCGGTATCGACCTCGATCAATGGCTGAAGCGGCGCGGCATCATCGCCTTGTCGGGCATCGATACGCGCGCGCTGACCGCCCTCATCCGCGAAAAGGGCGCCCCCAACGCCGTCATCGCCCATGCGCCGGACGGCGTCTTCGACCTCGGCGACCTCAAGCGCCGCGCGAGCGCCTGGTCCGGCCTGGAGGGCCTCGATCTGGCCAAGCAGGTCACGTCGGGCCAGTCCTCGGTCTGGCGCGAGACGCCCTGGGTCTGGAACGAGGGTTTTGGCGACCAGGCCGAACCCGCCATGCATGTGGTCGCCATCGACTACGGCATCAAGCGCAACATCTTGCGCCTGATCGCCGGTCTGGGCGCGAAAGTCACGGTCGTGCCGGCGCAGACCGGCGCGGACGAAATCCTCGCTATGGCTCCCGACGGCATCTTCCTGTCCAATGGCCCCGGCGATCCGGCCGCCACCGCCGAATACGCGGCTCCCGTTATCCAGGATTTGCTCAAGACAGATGTTCCGATGTTCGGCATCTGCCTCGGCCACCAGATGCTGGCGCTGGCGCTCGGCGGCAAGACCGAAAAAATGCATCAGGGCCATCACGGCGCCAATCACCCGGTCAAGGACCACACCACCGGCAAGGTCGAGATCGTGTCGATGAACCACGGTTTTTCGGTGGATGCCCACTCCCTACCCGAGGGCGTGGAGGAAACCCATGTCTCGCTGTTCGACGGCTCGAATTGCGGAATT
>JBGTLX010000031.1:0-5118 GCA_041743855.1 Rhizobiaceae bacterium
CCATGCCACCCGCGGCAAGCCCGGTCCCGATCGCCGCGCCGGCGCCGAGTTGTGGGCCACCCGACACGAGACCGTTGGCGATGCCGGGGCCGAAGATGCCGAGACCGACCAGCGATAGTGCCGCCAGCACGACCGCCATGGCGTCGTCGATGCTCGGGGTCGTGCCGCCAAAGCCGCGCGTGAACTCGCTGAACAGCGTCGATCCGATGCCGATGATGACGGCGAGCACCAAAACTTTGATGCCGCTGGAGACGACATTGCCGAGCACCCGTTCGGCCATGAAGGCGGTCTTGCCGAACAGGCCGAAGGGGATCAGCACGAAGCCGGCCAGCGTCGACAGTTTGAACTCGATCAGCGTGACGAAGAGCTGGATCGCCAGAATGAAGAAGGCAAGAATGACCAGCGCCCAAGCGAAGAGCAGGCACGCGATCTGGATGAAATTCTCGAAGAACGCGACCCAGCCCATCAGGTCGGAGATGGAATCGAGCAGTGGGCGTGCAGCGTCGAGGCCAGTCTGTGCGACCTTGCCGGGCCGCATCAGATCCTGCGCGGAAAAGCTGGTGCCGGAGGCTTTGAGGCCAAGGCCGGAAAAGCTCTCGAAGACGATCTTCGCGAGGTTGTTCCAGTTGCTGATCAGGTAAGCGAAAACGCCGACGAACAGCGTCTTCTTGATGAGGCGCGCGAGAATGTCGTCATCGGCGCTCCAGGACCAGAACAGCGCGGCGAGCGTCACGTCGATGACGATCAGCGTCGTGGCGATGAAGGCTACCTCGCCGGAAAGCAGCCCGAATCCCGAGTCGATGTAACGGGTGAAGGTTCCGAGGAATGTGTCGATGACGCCGGCGCCGCCCATGGCTCACCGCCCATCCGGTGCGGCTGGCGCGGTCGGCGCGCGGCCAAGGAAGCGGTCGCGCGTTTCGGCCCAGACACGCATGCATTCCGCATCCTCGGCCGCCTTCTGGCCAAGCTGCTGGCACCGGCGCTGCCCTTCGCGCAGCGGATCGCGCGAGGGCTCATAAAGGCGGACCGGCAGGGATGCCGGAGCCTCTTCCTTGCGGGTCATCTCGATCGCGGTCACTGTCAAAGCAACCGCGACGAAGATGATTGCGCCCAACCGGGCCAGCATCTTGCCGTCCATGGCCCGCTCCTTCAGTTGCCGTTGCCGAACATCTGCGCATTGCCGGGGGTGTAGGTGGTCCCCGGCGTCAGGAAGCGGCGGCGCTGCTCGCGGCCTTGTTCTGCGGCGGTTGTGCGCTCTGCCTCGCTGAGCGAACCTGCGCGCCCATTGGCGGCGAGAAGCGCGACGAGATCCGAGAGCTGCTGCGACTGGAGGGCGAGAAGCTGGTTGCCGGCCTGCGTTGCTTGCAATGCGCCGGTCGCCGACTGGCTTTGGCCGACCAGCGCCGACATCTGCGTCCGGTTGCTGTCGATGTTGCCGACGACACCAGCCTGAACGCGCATGGCGTCTTGCAGGCCGCCGACGGTGTTCTTCCAGCGGTCGCGCGCGCCTGTGACAAGCTGCGCGTCGGTCACCGACAGCGAGACATTGCCGTATTGGCTCTGGAATGCCTGATCGACCTGGCTGACGTTGAACGCGATATTCTGCGCCTGCCCAAGAAGCTGCTGGGTGCGCTGCACATTCTGCTGCAAGGTCTGAAGCGCGGAATATGGCAGGCTCGCCAGGTTCTTCGCCTGATTGATGAGCATGGTCGCTTCGTTTTGAAGCGAGGTGATCTGGTGATTGATCTGCTCCAGCGTGCGCGCGGCGGTGAGCAGGTTTTGGGCGTAGTTGGTGGGGTCATAGACGATGCGGCCGAAACCAAACGCATGAGCCTCGCCCACCAGCATGGGTGACAGGGCGAGCGGCGCGGCGAGCATGGTTGCGGCCAGGATCGCGGCGCGCGAGCGGATAAGACGGGTTTTCATGACAAAGTTTCCTGTTCGGCTTGGGGGATGGGGAAAGTCGGAATGAGATCGGCGGCCCAGCCGGCGCCTCGGGCGTTGAGCCAGGCCGCGAGGAAGCCATCGCGGCCATGCTCGGCGACAAGGTTGGCGATCAGAGTCTGGTTGGTTTTGGAGGATGCGGCGCAGAGCGCGAGGCCAACTTCGGACAGGCCCAGCTCGAACAGGCGGTTGCCGCGCCGGGATTGGCAGTAGTAGTCGCGCTTGGGCGTCGCCCGCGCCAATATCTCGATCTGACGGTCATTAAGGCCGAAGCGACGATAGATGGCCGTGATCTGCGGCTCGATCGCACGCTCGTTCGGCAAAAGCAGCCGTGTCGGACAACTCTCGATGATCGCCGGCGCGATCGCCGAATTGTCGATGTCACTGAGCGACTGTGTGGCGAAGATGACTGATGCGTTCTTCTTACGGAGCGTCTTCAGCCATTCGCGGAGCTGGCCGGCGAACCCTTCGTCGTCCAGCGCCAGCCAGCCCTCGTCGATGATGAGCAGCGTCGGTCGGCCGTCGAGCCGGTCGCTAATGCGATGGAACAGGTAGGACAGGACGGCCGGAGCCGCCCCGGTTCCGACCAGGCCCTCGATCTCGAAGGCTTGCACGGCTGCGCGGCCAAGGTGTTCGGCTTCGGCGTCGAGCAGCCGGCCATAAGCACCGCCCACGCAATACGGGCGGAGCGCCTGCTTCAGATCGTTGGATTGCAGCAGGACGCTCAAGCCCGTGATGGTGCGTTCCCCGACCGGCGCGGAGGCAAGCGAGGTCAGCGCCGTCCAGATATGCTCCTTGGCTTCGGGCGTGATCGGCACCCCCTCGCGCATCAGGATCGCCACGATCCAGTCCGCCGCCCATGCGCGTTCGTAGGTGTCGTGAATGCGCGCGAGCGGCTGAAGCGAGACGGAGGTGTCCGAGCCTTCCGTCAGACCGCCGCCGAGATCGTGCCAGTCGCCGCCCATGGCGAGCGCTGCGGCGCGGATCGAACCGCCGAAATCGAAGGCGAAGACCTGCGCGTTTTCGTAGCGCCGGAATTGCAAGGCCATCAGCGCGAGCAGAACGGATTTGCCCGCGCCGGTCGGACCGACGACGAGCGTGTGGCCGACGTCACCGACATGGAGGGATAACCGGAACGGGGTCGAGCCTTCGGTCTTGCCGTAAAGCAAGGGGGGGCTCCCGAAATGCTCGTCCCGTTCCGGCCCCGCCCACACCGCCGAGAGCGGGATCATGTGGGCGAGATTCAAAGTGCTGATCGGCGGCTGCCGGACGTTGGCGTAGGCGTGTCCGGGCAAGCTGCCGAGCCATGCGTCAACCGCGTTGACGGTCTCGATCATGGCGGTGAAGTCGCGGCCCTGGATGACTTTCTCGACGAGGCGCAGCTTCTCGTCGGCCAGACGCGGATCGGCGTCCCAGACGATGATCGTGGCCGTCACATAGGCCATGCCCGCGACATCGGCCCCAAGCTCCTGCAAGGCCATGTCGGCGTCGAGCGCCTTGTTTGAAGCGTCGGTGTCCACGAGGGCGGATGCCTCGTTGGTCAGAACTTCCTTGAGGATCGCGGCGATCGACTTGCGCTTGGCGAACCACTGGCGGCGGATCTTGGTGAGCAGCCTAGCTGCATCGGTCTTGTCGAGCAGGATCGCGCGCGTGCTCCAGCGATAGGGAAACGCGAGACGATTGAGATCGTCGAGCAGGCCGGGCGTCGTCGCGGTCGGGAATCCGGTGACGGTGAGGATGCGCAGATGTTCACCACCAAGGCGCGGCTCCAGCCCGCCGGTCAGCGGCTGATCGGCGAGCAGCGCATCGAGATAGACCGGGGTTTCCGGCACGCGGACGCGATGGCGCGTTGTCGAGACGCAGGAATGCAGATAGGTCAGCGTCTCGCCGTCATCAAGCCAGCCGCATTCGGGCATGAAGCCATCGAGCAGCGCCAGGACGCGATCGGTGCGATCGGTGAAGGCGCGCAGGATCTCCCCGACATCGACGCCTGCGTGCTCGCGACCTTCATAAAGCCAAGTCTCGGCGCGGGCGGCTTCCTCGGCCGGAGGGAGAAAGAGGAAGGTGAGAAAGTAGCCGGAGACGAAATGGCTACCGGCTTCCTCGAAACCGGCCCTGCGTTCGGCCTCAACGAGACCCGAGGCCGGATCGGGGAATATGCTGTCGGGATAAGTCGCAGCTTCGGAACGCTGCGCCTCGACAAAGATGCTCCAGCCGGAACCGAGCCGACGGAAGGCGTTGTTGATCCGACCCGCGACGGCGACCAGTTCAGCGGCGACAGCGGAATCCAGATCGGGACCGCGAAAGCTTGCGGTGCGCTGGAAAGAGCCGTCCTTGTTGAGCACGACGCCCTCGGCGACGAGCGCGACCCACGGCAGATAATCAGCCAGGCGGTTGGCGGTGCGGCGATATTCGGCAAGATTCATCATGGCTGTGCCTCCCTCAGACCGACAGATGACCGGGGATGCGCAGATGTCGGCGGCCGACCTCGACGAAGAGCGGATCGCGCTTGGCCGCCCAGACCGCCGCGAAATGGCCGACGGCCCAGATCAGCAGGCCGACCAGCCAGAGACGCAGGCCAAGGCCTACGGCCCCGGCGAGCGTGCCATTCAGGATCGCGATGGAACGCGGCGCGCCGCCGAGCAGAATGTGCTCGGTCAGCGCGCGATGGACCGGCACCGTGAAGCCCGGCACGTCCAGTTGCTCGAAGCCCGCCATCAGACGAGCGCCCCGCCGCCGAACGAGAAGAACGACAGGAAGAATGAGCTGGCCGCAAAGGCGATCGACAGCCCGAAGACGATCTGGATCAGCTTGCGGAAGCCGCCGGAGGTATCGCCGAAGGCCAGCGCTAGGCCGGTCGCGATGATGATGATGACGGCGACGATCTTGGCGACTGGACCTTCGATCGACTGGAGGATTTTCTGGAGCGGCGCTTCCCATGGCATGGACGAACCGGACGCGTGGGCGGCCGGGACGAGGATCAGATTGACGTAGGTGAATGCGGCGGCGGTCGCGATCGTGCGACGCACGCCCATGGTGGTGCGGATCATGCGGATTCTCCTGTGCTGGTGGGGATGGCTTGGGTGATGCGGTAGTCGCCGTCGGCGCCGAGCCCTTCGACGCGGGCGAGTTCGACGAGCCGGCGCGCGGAACCGCGGCCGGAGAGGACGGCAA
>JBGTLX010000032.1:0-13449 GCA_041743855.1 Rhizobiaceae bacterium
CCGGACCCGGAATTCCGATTCTTCATTCAAGCGAGCTTGTTTCGACATGCGTGTTATCCTGGAACGCTCAAATCTGTTGAAGTCGCTGAACCATGTTCACCGCGTGGTCGAACGGCGCAACACCATACCGATCCTGTCGAATGTGCTTTTGAACGCGACCGGCGCCAGTCTTGAGATGAAGGCGACCGATCTCGATCTGGAGATCACGGAAGCGACCGCAGCCAAGGTCGAGCGGCCTGGCGCGACAACGGTTCCCGCGCATCTGCTTTATGACATCGTGCGCAAATTGCCCGAGGGCGCCGAGGTCATGCTGCGGACCGACGAGGACGGCAACTCGATGTCGGTCGTTTCGGGACGGTCGAGCTTCAAGCTTCAGTGCCTGCCGCAATCGGATTTCCCGGAGCTTTCAGCCGGGTCCTTCTCCCATATCTTCCGCCTCGATTCGGCGGCCCTGAAGGGCCTCGTCGAGAAGACGCAGTTCGCCATCTCGACCGAGGAAACGCGATATTATCTCAACGGCATCTATTTTCATGCGATCGAAACGGGCGGAAAGCTGAAGCTGCGCTCGGTTGCCACCGACGGGCACCGGCTGGCGCGGGCCGAAATGGACGCGCCTGCCGGCAGCGAAGGCATGCCGGGCATCATCATTCCGCGCAAAACGGTGAGCGAACTGCAGAAACTGGTCGACGATCCCGACGTCGCGGTCACGACGGAGCTTTCCGACACCAAGATCCGCTTCACCATCGGCAGCGTCGTGCTGACCTCAAAGCTGATCGACGGAACGTTTCCCGACTATCAGCGCGTCATTCCGACCGGAAACGACAAGAAATTAATTATCGATCGCCAGAGTTTTGCCGCAGCTGTCGACCGGGTCTCGACGATTTCGTCGGAGCGCGGGCGCGCGGTCAAGATGTCGATCGCCGATGGCCAGGTGACGCTCGCGGTCAACAATCCCGACTCCGGAAGCGCCGTCGAAGAGTTGCAGGCCGACTATTCGTCGGACCCGATCGAGATCGGCTTCAACGCACGGTATCTGCTCGATGTAGCGGCGCAGCTTTCTGGCGGCGAGGCGCAATTCATGCTGGCCGACGCAGGCTCGCCGACCCTTATCCAGGACATGGCGGACGAGCACGCCCTTTATGTGCTCATGCCGATGCGTGTCTAGGCTGCCTCGTCACGCCGTCGGGATGTCGCTCGAGCCTAGCGGCGATGCGGGCGGAACGCACATCGTCAAGCTCACGCTGACGGATTTCCGGAACTACGCCTCGCTGTCGGTTGATGTCGTCCCGGGCCCCGTGGTTCTGACCGGCGACAATGGCGCCGGCAAGACCAACCTGCTCGAAGCGATTTCGCTTCTGACGCCAGGACGCGGGCTTCGGCGGGCGTCCTACGACTCGCTCTTTCGCGAGGGCGGCGGCGGAGGCTTCGCGATCCATGCGCGCATCGACGGGCGGTTCGGCGTCTGCGACATCGGCACCGGCATGTCCGGGCAAGAGGCAGGCGGCGAAACGGGCCGGCGGGTGCGTATCAACTCTGCTGCGAAATCGGCCGAAGATTTACTTGAATGGCTGCGCGTGGTCTGGCTGACGCCGGCGATGGATGCGCTGTTCACGGGTCCGCCGGGGGATCGCCGCCGGTTTCTGGACAGGCTGGTGCTGGCCGTCGATCCCGGCCATGGCCGCCGCGCCATTGACTATGAAAAGGCAATGCGCGGACGCAACCGCCTCCTTTCGGAGCAGTCCCGCGACCGCGCATGGTTCGAAGCGATCGAATCCCAGATGGCCGAGACAGGCGTCGCCATCGCGGCTGGGCGCGCCGAGATGGTTAGGCTGCTCAGGGCCATGATTGCGAAGCTGCCCGATGCCGGGCCTTTTCCGCAAGCCGATCTCTCGCTTTCGGGCACGCTCGAAAGCCTTGTCGAATCCATGCCCGCGGTCGACATCGAGGAGCGGTTCCGAAAGCTTCTGGCCGACGGACGCGACGGGGACCGCGCGGCCGGCCGCACCCTCGACGGGCCGCATCGGAGCGACATCCTCGTCCGCCACCGCCCCAAGGGCATGCCGGCCGAGCTCTGTTCGACAGGCGAGCAGAAGGCGCTGCTGATCGGCATCGTGCTCGCTCATGCAAGGCTCTGCGGCGAAATGTCGGGCAGTGTGCCGATCCTGCTCCTCGACGAAATCGCCGCCCATCTCGACGCGGGCCGCCGCGCTGCACTGTTTTCGATCCTCGATGAGCTTGGCTGCCAGACTTTCATGACCGGGACCGAGGCGGCGCTTTTCGGCAGTCTGGCGGGGCATGCTCAGTTTCTGACCGTCGACCATGGCAGCGTTTCGCCCACCGATGCGACCTGACAAGGTCTTGTGCGCGCATTATGGTCGGCCACATGAATGCTACGCTTCCCCTTTCGCCTGAAGAACTCGAACGCTATGCGCGCCATATCGTGCTGCCGGAGATTGGCGGACCAGGCCAGCAGAAGCTGAAACGCGCTCGCGTGCTGGTGGTCGGCGCGGGCGGGCTTGGTGCACCCGTGCTGCAATATCTCGCGGCGGCGGGTGTCGGCACGCTCGGCATCGTCGACGACGACACGGTTTCGCTGTCCAATCTGCAGCGGCAGGTCATTCATGAAACCGCCGCCGTCGGACGATCGAAGCTCGACAGCGCCTCTGACACGATCAGACGCATCAACCCGCATGTTGGCGTCGAACTTCATTCATTCCGGCTGGACGCGAAGAATGCAGAAGATCTCGTTGCGCGCTACGACATCGTGGCGGACGGCTCGGACAATTTCGAGACACGCTATGCCGTCGCCGACGCCTGCCATGCGCAGCGCCGAGCGCTGGTCCATGCCGCGGTCAGCCGGTTCGACGGGTCGTTGACCGTGCTCAAGCCCTTCGAGGCTGCCCCGGACGGGCGGCTGAACCCATCCTATCGCGACCTTTTTCCGGAGCCGCCGCCGGCGGGCCTGGTGCCGTCCTGTGCCGAGGCCGGCGTGCTCGGCGTGCTGACCGGCGTTGTCGGCACTCTTCAGGCCATGGAGGTGATCAAGCTGATCACGGGGATCGGCGAGTTGCTCATTGGAAGGCTGCTGCTTTACGATGCGCTGGCCGCCCGCTTCGACACGGTCCGTTATTCGTCGCCGAAGACCAGGGTCGAATGACGCGATGGCTTTGACGCTGTCGCCAGAAGAACAGGAGATCGCCGCCGGCAAAAGCGGCGCGGGCGCCGCCATGGCACTACGGATCGTCGCCGAAAGCGCCGCCCTTCTCGGAGCGCTGCGGCTGATCCCGATCGCTTCGGCGCATATCGACGGCGCGCTCTATCATGGCGATTCCGGCACTCTTTTCGCGGAACGGCTGGTGGAAGACGGAGCGAAGGTGGCGGTGCGCTCGACACTCAATGTCGGCGCGCTCGATCTGACGGGCTGCTCGCGCGTCAGGTTGGAAGAACCGGCGCGCGGCATGGCGCGGCGCATGATGGAGGCCTACCGTCAGCTCGGTTGCGAGCAAAGCTGGACCTGCGCTCCCTATCAGGCCGGACACCGGCCGGCGCTCGGGTCGGATGTGGCCTGGGGCGAGTCGAACGCCGTGGTTTTCTGCAATTCGGTGCTTGGCGCGCGCACCAATCGCTATGGCGATTTTCTGGACATCGCCTGCGCGATTTCCGGACGCGCGCCGGATTACGGCCTGCACCGGTCGGAAAACCGGCGCGCAAGGCTGGTGTTCGACGTCTCCGCCCTGCCCGCTTCCTTTCTCGGCTCGGAAATCGCGTGGCCGGTATTGGGCAGTCTCTATGGCCGCGAGGTCGGCAATGCCGTCGGAGTTGTCACAGGCATCGCATCGCATCCGGGCGAGGACGCGCTGAAGGCTTTCGGGGCGGCGGCGGCCTCGTTGGGAGCCGTCGGTCTGTTCCATATTGCCGGCGTCACCCCGGAAGCGCCCGACATGCAGACCGCGCTCGGCGGAGAGCCCCCTGAGTCGACGATCCGGGTCACGCGCGAAATGGCCGCAGGCGCGCAAGCAGGACTTTCCACGGCAGGCCGCGCCAACACAATCGACGCGGTTGCGATCGGCAGCCCGCATCTGTCCATCGCCGAGTTCGCGATGCTGGAGCGGCTGATCGCCGGAAGGCGGCTGAGCGTTCCCATTCACGCCTGCACGGGTCGGCATGTCGTGGCCGAGTTGGACAAGACAGGCCGCCGCAAAGCCTTGGAGGCGGCTGGCGTCCTGATCGTCGCCGACACCTGCGTGGTGGTCACGCCGATCCTGCCAAAACTGGCAGGCGGCGTGTTGATGACCAATTCGGGCAAATTCGCGCACTATGCGCCCGGCAACACCGGTTATTCGGTGATTTTCGGCTCTTTAGCCGAATGCGTGGAGAGCGCCGTCCTTGGCAGGCCGATTCTGAGCGAGCTTGCCCAATGACCGGCTCCGTCAAGGCAGAGGTCCTCATTGCCGGACATGGCGGCGCAGGCCGGGCGCTGGTGCTGTCCGCGCCGATCAGTTTCTGGGGCGGGGTCGATGCGGCGACCGGCCGGATCGCGGATGTCCGCCATCCGCAATGCGGCGCAACGATTGCAGGCCGCGTCCTGTTCCTGCCGGGAACCATCGGCTCGTCCTCGGCGTCGGCGGTGCTGCTGGAACTGGTTCACAACGGTCACGCTCCGGCGGCGCTCATCCTTCATGAACCGGACGCGATCCTGCTGCTCGGCCTGATCGTCGCACGCGAAATGGGTTGGGACACGCCCGTCGCGGTCAAACTCGACCGCGAGATTTTTGCGTCGTTCATGGATACGCGGCTGAATGTGAGCTCCGATGGCCTTTTGACTATGCACCGGACGGTGGAGCCATCAAATCCGTAAAGGCAAAACCCTGTCCGGAAGCCGATGACCGTCGACATGGGCGCGGATGTTGATGATCACCTTCTCACCCATGTCGACGCGGCCCTCGATCGTAGCCGACCCCATATGGGGGAGCAGCACCACCTTGCCCTTTGCGGCGAGGCGCAGGAGTTTTGGGCTGACAGCCGGTTCATGCTCGAAGACGTCGAGGCCGGCTCCCGCCAGCTTGCCGTCCTGCAGCAGCTTGACCAGCGCATCCTCGTCGATGATGTCGCCGCGCGCGGTGTTGACGACATAGGCCGATGGCTGGATAAGCGCCAGGCGGCGGGCGGACAGCAAATGAAAAGTCGCCGGGGTCGACGGACAGTTCACCGAGATGATGTCCATGCGGGCGAGCATCTGGTCGAGGCTTTCCCAGTAGGTCGCCTCAAGCGCATCTTCCACTGCCGGAAGGACACGATTGCGGTTGTGGTAGTGGATCGACAGGCCAAAAGCCTTGGCGCGACGCGCCACCGCAGTGCCGATCCGGCCCATGCCGACGATGCCCAGCCGCTTGCCGCCGATGCGCCGCCCGAGCATCCAGGTGGGCGACCAGCCCGACCATTTGCCGTCGCCCCTGAACACCGACGCGCCTTCGATCAGCCGTCTTGGAACAGCCAGCATCAGCGCCATCGTCATGTCGGCGGTGTCTTCGGTCAGCACGTTGGGCGTATTGGTGACCGTGATCCCCTTGCGGGCAGCGGCCGCCACGTCGATCTTGTCGACGCCATTGCCGAAATTGGCGATGAGTTTCAGATTCTCTCCGGCCTGGGCGATCAACGCCTCGTCGATGCGGTCGGTGACCGTGGGCACCAGCACGTCGGCCTCGCGCACGGCAGCCACAAGTTCGGGCTGGCTCATCGGGGTGTCGTCGACGTTGAGCCGCGCGTCGAAGAGTTCTCGCATGCGCGTTTCAACCTGGTCCGGCAGCTTGCGCGTGATCAAGACGAGAGGTTTTCTTCTGCCGGCCATTGTTTCCTCTAATTCGGGTCCCGCTTCAGACCTCTTTAACCAAGTCCGGCGAAACTGGACCGGATCGGCTTGAGCTAACTTTTGTAACAAGCGTCTCCGCCGATGA
The DNA here is from genome assembly GCA_041743855.1 of Rhizobiaceae bacterium. Taxonomy (GTDB): domain Bacteria; phylum Pseudomonadota; class Alphaproteobacteria; order Rhizobiales; family Rhizobiaceae; genus JBGTLX01. Next base: position 5,955 of record JBGTLX010000032.1, read on the forward strand.
CAAAGAAAAAGGCGCACTCGCGTCTTGAAGAAACAGCGGCGAATTTGCCAGCAAAGGAACGAAGGTGTCTGGTTTTGCGTCTCTTCGCGTTACCGTCTGCACGGCGCTCGTCGGCGTCGCCTTCGCCAGCCATATCATGGTCGGAACAGTTGCCGCAGCGCCTGCGGGTCAGGAGACCGCACGCGGCGCGAGCGGTCTGCCGCTTCCCCGGTTCGTCAGCCTGAAATCGGGTCGCGTCAACTCCCGAATCGGTCCCGGCGTGAACTATTCCGTCGACTGGTTGTACCTGAAGTCCGGCCTGCCCATGGAAATAGTCCAGGAGTACGACAATTGGCGGCGCGTGCGCGATGCCGACGGCTCCGAGGGCTGGATCAACCAGTCGCTGCTTTCGGGTCGCAGAACCGCGATCGCCGCACCATGGCAGCGCGGCAAGGACGCGCGGATCACCCTTTTGGCCGAACCGGACACCGACGCTCGAACACTGGCCTTCCTCGAGCCGGGCGTTATCGGGGAGATAAAGGTCTGCACCGGGGATTGGTGCGAAATGACCTTCGACGGTCAGACCGGCTGGATCAATCAGTCGCTGGTATGGGGCGCATATCCGGGGGAAGTGGTCGAGGACTGAAGCGCAACAGAACAGTACGATCAGGCGCCGCGCTTCGCCCTCAGTCTGACGATGATGTCGACATTCGCGATTTCCATGCCTTCCGGCGGCTCGGGCAGATTCATGACCTTCACCGGCCCGGACGCGATATCATAAACTTTGTTTTCGCCTTCGACGAAGAAATGATGGTGGTCCGAAACGTTGGTGTCGAAATAGGTTTTGGCGCCTTCGACCGCGAGAATGCGCAGCAATCCGGCCCCGGTGAACTGGTGCAGCGCGTTATAGACGGTGGCCAGCGAAACCGGCACGCCTGCGGCAAGCGCCTCTTCGTGGAGTTCCTCGGCGGACAAGTGGCGATCGCCCTTGGCGAAGAGCAGATTGGCCAAAGCCACGCGCTGACGCGTGGGCCGTAAGCCCGCTTCACGAACCCGCATGTCCACCGTCGTCTCCTGTCCGATAGTCGCGTCCATGTATGATCCAAGCGAAATTCTGTGCGGATGAGCCGGCTGCACTGCGCATTGACCCCAGCCGACTTATATTCGTTCGGCCGGAACCGATCAAGTGCGCCGCATTGACCAAGTCCGGTCAGCGCGGTAAGCGCTCGTTCCGGTTTCCGGCAGGACGCGGTTCGTGTTACTGACGCGGCAATAACAGGGGCGGCCCAGTTTCCGCCAGAACGGGAAACGACAAAATGGCGGCTTTGCAATCCAGCTACGATTACCAGGATTTGCTCGCCTGTGCACGCGGCGAACTGTTCGGACCGGAAAACGCCCAGCTTCCCTACCCTCCGATGCTGATGTTCAACCGGATCACCGAGGTCAGCGAGACCGGCGGCGAATACGGCAAGGGCTTTATTCGAGCGGAACTCGACATTCATGCGGACCTTTGGTTCTTTCCATGCCATTTCATCGGGGATCCGGTCATGCCGGGCTGCCTCGGCCTCGAAGCGATGTGGCAACTCAGCGGGTTTTTCCTTTGCTGGCTGGGTGAGCCAGGCAAGGGTCGCGCGCTTTCGACCGGCGAAGTCAAGTTTACCGGCATGGTGACGCCAGCGACCAAAAAGGTCGAGTACGGCGTCGATTTCAAGCGCGTCATGCGCGGTCGTCTGGTGCTCGGCATCGGCGATGGCTGGCTGAAGGCCGATGGCGAAACCATATACAAGGCGACCGACCTGCGGGTCGGTCTGTTCAAGCAAGCCGTGGCCTGACAAATACAAGACGATTGCAAGGGAGTTCGGGATGAGACAAGTCGTGGTGACCGGCCTTGGGATCGTATCCTCCATCGGCGACGATGCACAGCAAGTCCGGGATTCGCTCTACAATGCGAAATCCGGCGTAAGCTTCTCGGAGTCCTTTGCAGAGCATGGCTTCCGCTGCCAAGTATGGGGCGCGCCGATGCTCGATCCGGCGCCGCTGATCGACCGGCGCGCGCTGCGGTTCCTCGGCAAGGGCGGCCAGTGGAACCATGTGGCGATGGATCAGGCGATCGCCGATGCCGGGCTGGCCGAAAGCGACATTACCAACGAGCGCACGGGCATCGTGATGGGATCGGGCGGACCGTCCACAAGCGTCGTCGTGGAAGCCGCGGACCTGACCCGCAAAAACAACAGCCCGAAGCGCATCGGGCCGTTTGCCGTGCCGAAAGCAATGTCTTCTACCGCCTCGGCGACGCTTGCGACCTGGTTCAAGATCCACGGCGTCAATTATTCGATCTCGTCGGCCTGCTCGACCTCCGCTCACTGCATCGGCAATGCCTACGAATTGATCCAATGGGGCAAGCAGGATGTGATGTTTGCGGGAGGGCACGAAGATCTCGACTGGACCATGTCGAACCTTTTCGATGCGATGGGCGCAATGTCGTCGAAGTTCAACGACCGGCCGTCCGTCGCCTCGCGCGCCTATGACGCGGATCGCGACGGCTTCGTCATCGCGGGCGGCGCCGGCGTTTTAGTGCTGGAGGAGCTTGAACACGCCAAGGCGCGCGGCGCAAAAATTTATGCGGAGATCGTCGGCTACGGAGCGACCTCGGACGGCTACGACATGGTGGCGCCATCCGGTGAAGGCGCAATGCGCTGCATGCGCCAGGCTCTCGCCACGGTCTCGGGACCGGTCGATTACATCAACACCCATGGAACATCGACCCCTGTGGGAGACGCCAAGGAAATGGGCGCGATCCGGGAGGTGTTCGGCGAAGCTATCCCCAACATCACCTCGACGAAATCGCTAACCGGACACTCGCTTGGGGCCGCGGGCGTTCAGGAATCGATTTATTCGATCCTCATGATGCAGGGCGGCTTTATCGGTGAGAGCGCCCACATAGAAACGCTCGATCCCGAATTCGAGGGCATGCCGATCGTCCGCAGCCGGATAGACGACGCCAAGATCGACACCGTGCTTTCGAATTCGTTCGGTTTCGGCGGCACCAATGCGACGCTCGTTTTTCAGCGCTACTCCGCATAGGAATCCAGGGATGACAGCATTGATGAAGGGCAAGCGTGGCCTTGTCATGGGCGTCGCCAACGATCACTCGATCGCCTGGGGCATCGCCAAACGCCTCGCCGGCGAAGGCGCGACGCTGGCTTTCACCTATCAGGGCGAGGCCTTTGGTCGCCGGGTGAAGCCGCTTGCAGGCACACTGGGCGCATCCCTGGTTCTTCCGTGCGATGTCGAGGACAGCGCGTCGGTAGCTTCCGTTTTCGACGCTCTCGCCGCGGAATGGGGAGGCCTCGACTTTATCGTCCACGCCATCGGATTTTCGGACAAGAACGAGTTGAAGGGCCTTTACGCAGATACCAGCCGGGACAATTTCGTCCGGACCATGGTCATTTCCTGCTATTCCTTCACCGAAGTGGCCCGGAAAGCCGCCGCGCTGATGCAGGATGGCGGTTCGATGATTACGCTCACCTACGCCGGCTCGACCCGCATCATGCCCAACTACAATGTCATGGGGGTCGCCAAGGCCGGCCTCGAGGCGAGTGTACGTTATCTCGCCAACGACTACGGGCCGCGCAATATAAGGGTGAATGCCATTTCGGCAGGTCCGATCCGGACGCTGGCGGGCGCCAGCATTTCGGATTCGCGCCAGATGCTGGCCTTCCAGCAACGCAATGCGCCGCTGCGCCGCACGGTAACGATCGACGAGGTCGGAGGCTCGGCGCTTTATCTGCTCTCGGACCTGTCGACCGGAGTCACCGGCGAGATACACTATGTCGATGCCGGCTATCACATCGTCTCGATGCCTGTTCTGGACGAACTGAGACGTTCCGATCCGCTGCGCGAGGAACAATCGTCACCGTAAAATTGGAATTGTTAGCTGAAACTGATTTTAAGGACATCCGCGCTAAAAGGCTTATTCATAGAGGGCCTTTGTTTATGGCAGCCGAGAGCAATCCGACCCGGACGCCCGCATTTCGGCTGATTACAATAGCCACTTCCGGCCTTTGCAGCTTCGTATTGGGTATTTGGGGACTGAAGCTGGGCTTCGGCGACAGCGTCGCCGGAATGTCGGTGGAAGTCGTCGGCGCCATGATCGGGGCGCTGTTCGCACTTGCTGCTGCGGGCTCTTCCATGTCGTTCTTCGCAGGCGTCGATGAATCGGCAGGCTATGTTTTCACGGAAACGCATTTCGACAAGCTGACAGGCCTGCTCACGCGGCCCGCGATGGTCGGCAGCATCGCGGAGGCAGCGCAGGCCACCATCACATCGGGCAAGCCCGTCTATCTGATCGACATCGATATCGATCGCTTCAAGCATATCAACGATTCGATCGGCTACAGCCAAGGCGACGAGCTTGTGCTGGCCTTCACGAAGCGGCTGCGGGGATGCTTGCCCCAAAGCGCGGCTATCGGACGGATCGGCGCCGGCGAATTCGCCGTGCTTTATCCCGACGCCGCCATGCTCCTTTCGATGGAAAAGATCGCCGAAACACTCATCAGCGAACTGATGGAGCCATACCAGCTTGCTTCCCATCTCCAGTCCGTCAACGTCTCGGTCGGCATCGTGGCGATGCCGAAGGACGGGGTCGACCCGGTGCTCGTGCTGCGCCGCTCGAACCTCGCGCTGCAAAATGCGCGCGCAGGCGGAGTCGGCAACTGGTCGGTGTTTCATCCGGACATGGGCAAGGTCGCCGACTATCGGCAGTGGATCGAATCCGAACTGCATGCGGCTTTTGAGCGCGACGATTTCGATCTGCACTACCAGCCGCAGATGGATCTTCAGAAGGGCCAGGTGGTCGGCTACGAGGCTCTCATCCGTTGGAAGCATCCGGATCGCGGCATGATCCCGCCGATGGAGTTCATCCCGATCGCCGAGGAAACCGGCATGATCGGACCCATCGGCGAATGGGTTTTGCGCAAGGCCTGCAGCGACGCCCGGCACCTCCCCGACGACTGCTTCGTCGCGGTGAATATTTCGCCGGTCCAGTTCATGACCAAGGATTTCGTCGGGCTGGTTGGCGAGATCATCAAGAGCACCGGCATAAAGCCGCGCCGGCTCGAGTTGGAAATCACAGAGACCGCGATGATGCAGGATCGCGAGCGTGCTTCGACCATTCTCAGGCAGTTGACCGAAATGGGTATTTCGGTCGCCGTCGACGATTTCGGGACGGGTTATTCGAACCTCAGCTATCTGATCGATTTTTCCTTCCATAAGCTCAAGATCGACCGGTCATTCGTCAGCAGGATCGATACGGATTCGAGTTCCGGCGCCGTCGTGTCTACGATCGTCGGCCTGTCGCGGGCGCTCGGCGTGCGGGCAATCGCCGAAGGGGTCGAAACCGAGAACCAGGCCACTTTGCTTCGAGCGGCCGGATGCGAAGTGTTCCAGGGCTTTCTGTTCGGGCGACCCGCGCCGCTGAAGATCGAAAACGGCCAGACGCTCCCCGCCTTCAAGGTAAGCAATGCAGGCCACGGCCAGCGCGTTCACTGAAACGGCGTTCAGTATCAGAAAAGTTCGGCTCGGAAATTTTGCTGCTGCTGCTCAACGTTGGGCGACGATCACTCTGAAGGCCGCTTCACGGCGTAGTTCCGTGACGCTGGAAAAGCCAACCTTCAGAGCATGGTCATAGGGCAGGCCGCGATTGGCGACCATATACAGGAGTCCGCCCGATTTCAGCGAGGAAGACGCCGCCTTGATCATCGCCTGACCGATCTGAGGTTCTGCAGCCCGACCTTGGTGGAAGGGCGGGTTCATGACGATCAGTTCGTACTTCTTTTCGACCTTCTCACCCACCAGATCATGCCAGAAGAAGCCCAGCGGCAGCGCAGTGCCGATCGTGGCCAAGTTGCGTCTTGCCGCCTCCAGAGACGTATGGTCGGCCTCGTAGAGGTCAATCGCTTTCAGACCCGTCGTCCGCTCGGCGAGCGCCGCCGACAGATATCCCCAGCCAGCGCCGAAATCCGCCGCAACGCCCTTGCACTTGCCGGGCAGGCTTTCGGCCAGCAACCTCGAACCCGCATCGATGCGATCATGCGAGAACATGCCGGGCGCCGCCTCGAAGCGGCCGTCGACGCGTGCGCCGCTGTCTCGCTCGCGCAGGATGGCGACGATGGCTTCGATCGTTTCCGGTCGGCGAAACCAAAATGCTTCGCCATGGTACTTCGGCAGATGCCCATCGAGGCCGATGGTTTTTTCGAGCCGCTTGCGCAGGCTGGCGATGCCGTCGCCGCCGTCCCCGGCCACCACGATCAACCCGCCGGACCCGACACGCTCGAGCGCCTGGACGATCCACGCCTCGTTCTGGCCTCGATGCCGCCCGCAAAGCACGACCGCGGCATCGAAGCCATCGCCTTCCGGGGCCGGATTAACAACATGAGACGCAGCCGCCAAGGCTCGAAAGTGCGGTCGAAATCCCTGGACAAGGCTCAACTCAGCACCGAAATCGTCGGGAAGCCGGAAGCTCGGCTCGGCGTTAAGAAACAGCACGCGCTTGCCTTGGTCCGGCACTTCGAGCGCGCCGGACTCGAAGGGATAAAACAGTGTCTTCAAAGCGTCGCGGGTCATGGTTTCAATCAAATAAATTGGTCGGCGAAAACGAAAACGGGCGCGAACCCGAAGGCCGCGCCCGTTTCCGATCTCATCGCGGTAGCGATCAGGCGGCGTCTTCGCCCTTTTCGCGGGCAAGTTCCTTGCCGGTGGTCTGGTCGACAACCTTCATCGACAGGCGGACCTTGCCGCGCTCGTCGAAGCCCATCAGCTTGACGAAGACCTTCTGGCCTTCCTTGACCACATCCGAGGTCTTGGCGACCCGGTCGCTGGCCAGCTGCGAAATGTGGACGAGGCCGTCCTTGGGGCCGAAGAAATTCACGAAAGCGCCGAAATCAGCGGTCTTGACAACCGTGCCTTCGTAGATTTCGCCGACTTCCGGCTCGGCCACTATGGTGTGAATCCACTTCTTGGCCGCCTCGATCTCCTTGGCGTTCGACGAAGCGATCTTGACCGTGCCGTCATCCTCGATGTTGATCTTGGCGCCGGTCTTTTCCACGATCTCGCGGATGACCTTGCCGCCGGAACCGATCACGTCGCGGATCTTGTCGGTCGGAACATGAATGACCTCGATGCGCGGCGCGAATTCGCCGAGTTCGGCGCGGCCTTCGCTCAGCGCATTGGACATCTCGCGCAGGATATGTACGCGGCCTTCCTGCGCCTGGGCGAGAGCGATCCGCATGATCTCCTCGGTGATGCCCTCAATCTTGATGTCCATCTGCAGCGCGGTGATGCCGCCCTGCGTTCCAGCCACCTTAAAATCCATGTCGCCGAGATGGTCCTCGTCGCCGAGGATGTCGGAGAGGACGGCGAAACGCTCGCCTTCCTTGATCAGGCCCATGGCGATGCCCGCCACCGGCTTGCCGAGCGGAACGCCCGCATCCATCAGCGCCAGCGAGGTGCCGCAGAC
>JBGTLX010000033.1:0-2209 GCA_041743855.1 Rhizobiaceae bacterium
CGGCAGCTCAAGGATGCGGCCGACCCGTTTGCCGCCGGCAACCGGCGCATCGAAATCCTCCTGGAAATCGACGGATGAGCCCGTTGCGCGCGCTCCTGGCGGCCGCGGCGCTGCTCGGCGCTTCCCCTGCTTTCGGGGTGCAGCAGCCGGAGGGGCTCGCCCCCTATCAACTGGTGCGCTCGCTGGAACTCGTCCAAGATCGCATCGCCGATGGCGATCACGCCGCGCTGCCGATGCAGCGCAAAATCCTCGAAATGATCGACGCGCGCTTCCGAAGCCTGGGCAGCCAAGACTTTCAGGACGCGAGGAATCTGACCGCCCTGCTGGTCTACGCGATGAGCGGCGGCAATCCGGTCACCGTCGATGTCGCTCTGTCGAAATTGCCGGCCGACGATCCGAACCGCCGCCTCGGGGCGGGCATTCTCTCCTATCTGCGGGGCCAGCCGAAGGCGGCGCAGACAGCGCTCGGTTCGCACGATCCGCTCGCCCTTGCTCCCGAACTGGGGGCGTATGTGGCGCTGGTGAAGGGCTCCACTTTGTCGGCCGAAAAGCCCGATGTCGCCATAAAACTGCTCGACATGGCCCGGCTTCTCGGGCCGGGAACGCTGGTGGAAGAAGCGGCCCTTCGCCGCTCGATCGCGATCAGCGCCTCCCTCGCGGACCCGAAACGCTTCATGCTCTCATCGGGGCAATATGCGCGCGGCTTCATCCGCTCGCCTTACGCCAGCCAGTTCGCCGACGCTTTCGTCGAAGGCGTCATCGCCCTGCACACAAGGATCGATCTCGACGAACTGGCGGGGGTCGCATCGCTGATGGACCCGGAGCGGGAACGCGTCATCTATCTGCGCATAGCCCGCCGCGCGGCCATCGAGGGATTCGTCGCGCTTTCGGCTTTCGCCGCCACCAAAGCTGGCAACAGCGCGGCCGGCGAGGAACAGATGGCGGACCCGCGCGCGCTGCTCTATTCCAATTTGGCCTCGATCACCTCGGGAACCACGGACGATGTCGTCTCGGGCCTCGCCGGCATAGACCGCAACCGGCTGTCGTCGAGCGACCGGCTGCTGCTCGACGCGGCAAAGGCGGTCGCCGCCGAACTGACGGCAAAGCCGCGCCAGATCGCCATCGACACGCCGCCACCAGCCGCGCCCGAAGAACCGGAGGCGCTTCCGCAGCCCGTGCGCCAGGTGTTCGCCACTCCCGCGGAGCCGCCAAAACCAAAGGCAACGCCTGTGGTCGTTGCCTCCGACGCCGCGCAGCCACCCCCCGACCCGACCGAAATCCTGATCGGCGCGACGCGCGGCAGGCTGGCCGATATCGACAAGCTTCTTGCGGAGGCAGCCGAGTGACGAACGCCGTAAATCTAGCCCAGCCGCTTGCGGTCAAACCCAAAACCGACCCGCAGGGCAACAAGCTCGACCGCCTCGCATTCGGCGAAGCGCTGCAGGCGACCCTGCCGGGCAAGCGCGGATCTGAGGAAAAACCGCCTGTCCAGTCGGACCCGCACTGGCGCGCGCCGGCCAGGCTCGCTGTCGCAATCAGCGCCGTCGAAAGGACTGTCTCGAAACAACCCCTCGAAATCCTTGCATCCGCCGATCGGCGGGAAATTGACGAGCCGGGGAAAGAGTCTCTCGAAAGAGACGATGAGACGAACGCCGCCATTCTCTTTCCCCCGATACAGGTCACCGCCTTTCATCATCCGGCATTCACCGTTCGGCGCGTGGGCGACAACTCGGATGCCGGTCCCGACCTGTCGAAGAAAACACATAAGGGCGACGTCCACCCTCATTCTGTCGACGTTGAAGCCGACGCAACGGCCGGAACACCGGCGAAAAATCCGCCGAGTGTCGATCGCACTGCATCACCTGCCCTATATGCAGCGGTATCCGATGGCGCACCCGACACAGTCCTAAGGCCTCCGGCGACAGCCGGCGACCGACCGGCGGCGCAGCCGAAATTGACCCCGCCGGAGCCCGCCGAGACAAAAGCCGTCACGCCACGCGGGGCTATCTTGATCGAGCAGAGCACGATGGCGCTTGCGCCGGCGAGCACCGGGGTTGATCTGGCCGAAAAACTGGCGGCGCAGGCGTCGCTGATATCGGCCCCCGCAAAGCCAGAACTCCCCGCGCCCGCAGCCTCGCCCGCGCCGGTCCAGGCGCATTCCCTGAAACTTCAACTGCATCCGGCCGAACTCGGCATCGTCACGGCGAGC
>JBGTLX010000034.1:0-1605 GCA_041743855.1 Rhizobiaceae bacterium
GTTGACGGTCGCCATCGTTGCGCTGCCGCTATCGATGGCGATTGCGATCGCGTCAGGGGTATCGCCGGACAAAGGCCTGTTCACCGCCATCGTGGGCGGCTTTCTCGTTTCGGCACTTGGCGGAAGCCGCTTTCAGATCGGGGGTCCGGCCGGGGCATTCATCGTGCTGGTCGCGGCCACCGCCGAGACGCACGGCTTCGACGGGCTTGTGCTTGCCACCATGATGTCCGGTGTTTTCCTGCTGGCGATGGGTTATTTGCGCCTCGGGACTTATATCAAATTCATCCCGTACCCCGTGACAGTGGGTTTTACGGCGGGCATTGCGGTCATCATCTTCGCAAGCCAGATCCATGAGCTGTTCGGATTGTCTCTGCCAGGCAAGGAGCCGGGAGAGCTCATTGCGAAACTGACGGCCTTGGCGAATTCTGCCGACACCTTCAACCCTGCCGCGGTCTTTATCGCGGTTCTGACGGTCGGCGTTATCGCCGGCGTCAAACGGTTGCGCCCAGCGTGGCCGGGAATGCTGATCGCTGTGCTGCTGGCCGCCGTGGCAGCCACGGCCTTCGCGCTACCGGTGGAAACGATAGGGACGCGTTTCGGCGGCATTCCGCGAACCCTGCCTCTGCCGGGGCTGCCCGAATTCACGATCGACAAGGCCTTGGCCGTCCTGCCCGCTGCGATCTCGTTCACGCTTCTCGGAGCAATCGAATCCCTGCTGTCGGCAGTCGTGGCCGACGGCATGACCGGACGGCGGCATCGGTCGAACTGCGAACTGGTCGGCCAGGGGTTCGCCAACATCGGCTCCGCGTTATTCGGCGGCTTCTGCGTGACGGGAACGATCGCGCGCACCGCGACGAACGTCCGGGCTGGCGCCTACAGCCCGATCGCCGGAATGCTGCATGCGGCCTTCATTTTGGCCTTCATGCTGCTCGCTGCCCCACTCGCAAGCTACATTCCACTGGCGGCTCTGGCGGGCATCCTGGCGGTGGTTGCCTGGAACATGGTCGAGCGCGATGCGGTGAAGGCACTCCTGCGTTCGTCGCGCGGCGACGCGCTCGTCCTGCTGGTCACTTTTCTTCTCGTGATCTTTCGCGATCTCACCGAAGGCATAGTCGTCGGGTTCGCCTTGGGAGCGCTTCTCTTCATCGACCGGATGGCAAAGAACGTCGCGATCGATGCGGAGATTCCCCTCAATCCGGACGACGCGGCCGATGCCGCGGCTGGCGACAGGAGGACGTACGATCCAGGCGCCGAGAACTCAGCCGATACCGTGGTCTACCGGCTGTCTGGAGCATTCTTCTTCGGCGCGGCGTCGACCGTGGCGGCGGTCATGGATCGAATAGCCGACCAAAGCAAAAACTTCATTCTGGATTTCGCGGCCGTGCCGTTTCTCGACTCGACAGCGGCGAACATGATCGAAGGATCGGTTCGCAAGGCTGAAAAAGCGGGAACCCGCTTCTTCATAACGGGGGCATCGGAAGGCGTTCGGCGCATGCTGTCTTCGCAAGGAGTCCGTCCGCCCCACGTCGAATATGCGGCTTCGGTCGGCGACGCGCGTGAGGAAATTGGACGGATCGGCGACATAAATCGATGACCCGCGCGTCT
>JBGTLX010000035.1:0-4253 GCA_041743855.1 Rhizobiaceae bacterium
GGCATTTCCGACGAGATGACCAGGATGCCCTTGCCCTCGGTCGCCAGCCTGTTGATGATCGTGTAGATCTCATACTTCGCGCCGACATCGATGCCGCGGGTCGGCTCGTCGAGGATCAGCATCTCCGGATTGGAGAACAGCCACTTCGACAGCACCACCTTCTGCTGGTTGCCGCCCGACAGATTTCCGGTCAGCTGATAGACGCTGGAGGAACGGATGTTGGTCTTCTTGCGATAGTCGTTGGCAACGTTCAGCTCGCGAATGTCGTCGAGCACTCCAGCCTTCGACACATCCTTGAGGTTGGCGATCGTGGTGTTATGCTTGATGTGGTCGATCAGGTTGAGGCCGAATGTCTTGCGGTCCTCGGTGGCGTAGGCCAGGCCATTGCCAACCGCCTTGCCGACGGTCGACGGGTCTATCTTCTTGCCATGCAAGTAAACCTCGCCGCTGATGCGCTTTCCGTAGGTCTTGCCGAACACGCTCATCGCGAATTCGGTGCGGCCCGCTCCCATGAGGCCGGCGATGCCGACAACCTCGCCCTTGCGCACGCTGATGTCGACGTTCTTGATGACCTGCCGCTCGGTGTGAAGCGGATGATAGACGACCCAGTTCTTCACCTCGAACAGCATTTCGCCGATGTTGGGCGTGCGGGCCGGAAAACGATCCTCCAGCGTGCGGCCGACCATCGAGGTGATGATCCGGTCTTCGCTGATGTCCTCTTTGCCGAGGGTCTCGATGGTCTTGCCGTCGCGTAGGATGGTGATGCGGTCCGCAACCTTGCCGACCTCGTTCAGCTTGTGGGAGATCAAAATGGAGGCGATCCCCTGGTTCTTGAATTCGATGAGCAGCGCCAGCAGCGCATCGCTGTCCTTTTCGCTCAAGGACGCGGTCGGCTCGTCGAGGATCAGCAGCTGCACTTCCTTGGACAGCGCCTTGGCGATCTCGACCAGCTGCTGCTTGCCGACGCCGATGTTGGTGATCAGCGTGTCCGGGTCTTCCTTCAGGCCGACCTTGCGCAGGAGTTCGCCGGCGCGATTGCGCACCCGGTTCCAGTCGATGATTCCGAATTTGGCCTGCTCGTTGCCGAGGAAGATGTTTTCGGCGATCGACAGCAGCGGCACCAGGGCAAGCTCCTGGTGGATGATGACGATGCCCCGCCGCTCGCTGTCGTGAATGCCCTTGAAGTGGCAATCTTTCCCCAGGAAGCTGATTTCCCCGGAATAGCTGCCGTGCGGATAGACCCCGGAAAGCACCTTCATCAGCGTCGATTTGCCGGCGCCGTTCTCGCCGACGATGGCGTGGATCTCGCCGGCGCGCACGTCCAGATTGACGTCCTGCAGCGCCTTGACGCCGGGAAACGTCTTGGTGATGCCGCGCATCTCCAGAATGGTGTCGGTCATTGGCTTACCGCCGATCTCGCCGCCGCAAAGTGGTCGACCCCCTCTCCGCCTCGCTGCGCTCGGCACCTCTCCCCCGATCGACGGGGGAGAGGATATGCCGGCCGCGATCTTGGCGCGCATCCTTTCCCCTCACGAAATGGGGGAGAGGTGTCGAGGCAAAGCCGAGACGGAGAGGGGGTGTCATCGTCCGTTTCTCGCAAATCGCACCGCTATCTGCAAGGAAGGGGTGCGAAGTCCCTCGATGGCTGTCTACTGCAGTTCTTCAGCCTTGATGTAGCCGGAGCCGACGACGATTTCCTCGTAATTCGACTTGTCGACCGACACCGGGACGAGGAGGTAGGACGGAACCACCTTGACGCCGTTGTTGTAGGTCTTCTCGTCATTGATTTCGGGCGTGCCGCCGGAAAGGACGGCATCGACGAGGTTTGCGGTGACCTTGGCCAGTTCGCGCGTGTCCTTGAACACGGTCGAATACTGTTCGCCGGCGATTATGCCCTTGACCGACGGGACTTCGGCGTCCTGGCCCGTCACGATCGGCCATGGCTGTTCGGCCGAGCCGTAGCCGACGCCGCGCAGCGACGAAATGATGCCCCGCGACAGGCCATCATAGGGCGCAAGAACGCCGTGGACGCGCGTGCCGTCGGAATAGTTGGCCGACAGGATGTTATCCATGCGGGCCTGCGCGACCGCGCCGTCCCAGCGCAGCGTGCCGACCTTCTCCATGCCCATCTGCGCGGACTTGACCACGATCGTGCCGTCGTCGATGAGCGGCTGCAGGACGGACATCGCGCCATCGTAGAAGAAGAAGGCGTTGTTGTCGTCGGGCGAACCGCCAAACAGCTCCACGTTCCAGGGCTTGACGTCGGGGAAACGCTCCTTGAGCCCGGCGACGAGCGAATCGGCCTGCAGGACGCCGACCTTGAAGTTGTCGAAGGTGGTGTAATAGTCGACGTTGGCGCTGTCGCGGATCAGGCGATCGTAGGCGATCACCTTGATGCCGGCGTCCGCGGCCTGCTGGAGCACCGCCGACAGCGTGGTGCCGTCGATCGCTGCGATGATCAGGGCCTTGGAACCCTTGGTGACCATGTTTTCGATCTGGGCGAGTTGGTTCGGGATGTCGTCCTCAGCGTACTGCAGATCGGTGGTGTAGCCTTTTTCCGTCAACGCGGCGACGAGCGCATCGCCGTCGCTGATCCAGCGCAGCGATGATTTGGTTGGCATGGCGATGGAAACCAGGCCCTTGTCCTGCGCATACGCGCTGTAGCTCATGGTTGCGAGGCCAAGCGCCAACGCGCCAACTAACGCCTTGATTACTCTCACGTTTCTCTCCCTTGATGATGACTGACGGCAGGCCGGGAAATCCGGGTCGCACGTCCGCCCGTCGCGTTCAGCGAACAGGCATCTATTGTATCTGATAACCCTCCAGACCGGTCGCGGGTTGTGTTCCTCCACCTGATGCGCAGGGCAGATCATGCCGACGCTCATCGAACCCGAGACTGGCGACGATGTCTTCAAAGGGTATAACTGTCAAATGATAAATTGGACGCTTGATATACGTAACTGATATGGCAGTAGAGATAGCACGACGGGCAGGAGGCTGGCCGATGGTAGAGTTTTTGGCGACGACCGATGCCAGCGAGCGCGACACGGCGATCGGGGGCGGCGACAATCTGCTCAGGAGCGGACTGAAACTCTCGCATATGCGCGTCATCGTGGCGCTGCACGACCATGGCCAGATCAGCGCGGCGGCGCAGGTGCTCAACGTATCGCAGCCGGCGGCCTCGCGCATGATCGCCGACATGGAGACCATTCTGGGCGTGCCGCTTTGCAACCGGCTGCCGCGAGGCGTCGAACTGACGCCCTACGGATTGGCCCTGGCGCGGCGCGCGCGCGCGGTGCTGCTGGAATTGCGGGAAGTTAATCGCGAGATTTCCGATCTCAGAACCGGTAAGGGCGGCGCGGTTTTTCTGGGCGCCGTCACCGCGCCGGCCATCGAACTCGCCGTGCCGGCGATCCGCAAGGTGAGACAGGATTTTCCGAGGATCGAGATCAGCGTCCAGGTCGAAACGTCGGGCGTACTGGCGCGCGAACTTCTGGCGTCGCGTCACGACTTCATCATCGCGCGCATTCCCGACGATCTCAATCCGCGCCTGTTCGAGGCCAGGGTCATCGGCATCGAAAAGGCATGCCTGATCGTGCGTCGCGGCCATCCGCTGGCCGACGGCCGAACCGTCGAGACCGAGCAGCTCAGCGGTTATGACTGGGTGTTCCAGCCGGGCGGCTCGCTGCTACGGCGGACGATCGAACGCATCTTCATGGGATACAACGCTCCCCTGCCCGACCGGATACTGAACACGACGTCGCTGTTGCTGACGCTGGTGATGGTGGCGCAGTCGGACGCCATCGCGCCGGTCGCGCTCGACGTCGCCAAATTCATCAATGCGCGGGACGGCCTGGCCGGCGCTATCGAGATCCTGCCCATCCCGTTCGAGATCGAGGTTCAGCCCTACAGCCTGATCATGGCGCGCAACCGCGCGCTCTCGCCGGCGTCGAAGATCCTTTACGATCATATCCTGCGGGAAGTCCGTTAGGCAAACTTGCGGTTCGCAAGTTTTGGTGGGCGCGATGGGACTCGAACCCATGACCTACAGATTAAAAGTCCGTTGCTCTACCAACTGAGCTACGCGCCCGCTCGGAGCCAAACGCACCCCCGAAATTGCGGCGGAACATAGGGAGAGTGGCACAACCGGTCAACCGGAAAACAGGAAGTTCAGAAATGCATTTTAATCCTTATGGAACCAACTGATTACCTGCGTGCGCTGCCGGGAAAGAGTCAGGGATCAGGTCACTCGC
>JBGTLX010000036.1:0-7191 GCA_041743855.1 Rhizobiaceae bacterium
GAAATGAACAGCGGGGCCAAAGCTCGCCCCTCAACCCCTCAACTCGCCAATACCGCGCGTTAGAGCCGCCACACCATCTAAGCCGCGCCGATCCGCAGGAGATCGTGCAGGTGAACCAGCCCGACGGGCCTGCCGTCTTCCACCACCATCAACGTGGTGATCGACGAAGCGTTGATCAATTGCAGGGCGGTCGCGACCAGCGTATCGGGCGAAACGCTCTTCGGGCTGCCGGACATGACCTCTTCGACCGTCATCGCGCTGAAATCTCTGCCGATTTTCCGGCGCAGATCGCCATCGGTGATGATCCCGGCCAGTTGTCCCGCAGCCGACACCACGGCGACGCAGCCAAAGCCCTTGGCCGACATCTCCAGCACCGCCTCGCGGATGCTCGTGCCGGCGGGAACCAGCGGCAGGCTGTCGCCGACATGCATGATTTCGCGCACCTGCTTCAGGCTGGCCCCCAGTTGCCCCCCGGGATGGAAGGTGCGGAAATGGTCGGGCGTGAAGCCCCGCGCTTCCAGCAGCGCCACGGCGAGCGCGTCGCCGGTCACCAGTTGCAGCAATGTGGAGGTGGTGGGCGCAAGCCCGTGCGGACAGGCTTCGGACGCGCGCGGCAGCAGCAGCACGACATCTGCCTCGCGCGCCAGCGTGGAATCCGCGCCGGAGGTGACGGCGATCAGCGGGATGGCGAAGCGGCGCGAATAGGCGATGATGCCCTTGAGTTCGCGGCTTTCGCCGGACCAGGACAGCGCGATGACCGCATCGTCATGGCCGATCATGCCGAGATCGCCGTGATTGGCTTCGACCGGATGGACGAAGAAGGCGGGCGTGCCGGTGGAGGCCAGCGTCGCGGCGATTTTCGAGCCGATGTGGCCGCTCTTGCCGATACCGGTTACGATGACGCGGCCGGTGATCCCGGAAACGAGCTCGACGGCTTGCGCGAAAGGCGCGGCCAGCCCGTTTTCCAGAGCAGCCGCCAAAGCATCCACGCCGGCCCGCTCGGTCGCCACCGTCCGCAGCGCCGAAGTGATCGACTCGTTGCGGTCGGGCTTTTGCTTGATGGAGGCGGCGCGCATGGGAGATGCGATTAGCGTGTCGGCGCAAAACTGTCCAATAATATTGGCGGCGTTCGCCGCGGCCTTCCGGGCATTCCTCAACGGTGCGTTAACCATAGCGATTTACGGTTCGGTAAAGCTTGGCGCGAACGCGCCGACGATCGGCCGGGCCTTTAATGCCAAGATTTGTTCCAGAACGAAGGTTGCGCGGGACGCGCGCGGTGACGCGCGCGGTCGTCTGCTGCGCAATGGGTCTGTCCTTTGCGGCGCATGCGCAGGACAGCAGGCCCGGCTTGCAACCGTCCGGTGCTCCCGTGGCTCAATCCGACGATATTTTTATCGATCCGCCGCAAGATGAAGCCGGAACGATTGCACCGGCTGTCGTGGAGTTGGCGCCTGCGAGCGATCCGGAAGCGACAGGCGCCGCGCGTCAAGCACCGCCGACGGACGAGGAGCCGGCCGGGACGATACCGGCCTCGACGATCGATGCCGAGACCGCTCTAGCCGTCGACCGCGGCGCGGAACGCGTTAAAGCCATCGAGGGACTGGACCGCACGGCCGAGGATCAACCCTACGCCGCCGTCGGCATCCGCATGGGAAGTTTCATTCTGAAACCCACTTTGGAACAGGGCGTGACAGTCACCACAAACGCCGATTCGAGCGCCGACGGCGAAGGCGCGCTGCTTTCGGAAACGACGCTGCGCCTGAACGCCGCGTCCGACTGGACGAGCCACGAAGCCTCGCTCGATGCCTACGGCATCTTCCACAAATCGATTTCAGGCGACAAAATCGAAAACGTCGAGGGTGGCGTCAGCGCCGCTCTGGAACTCGAACTCGGCAAGGATTACCGCGCGCTGGCGGCTCTCGGTTTCGCGCTGACGCCGGAATCCGCTGCCTCGCCCATCGCCATCCCCAACGCGGAGTCGCAGCCGACGCGCCAGACCATCACCGGCAGTCTCGGGCTGGAAAAGGACGCCGGCAAGGCCCGCTTCGGCATCACCGGCGAAATTGAGAACAATCGCTACGGGGACGCCGAACTGGAGGGCGGCGGCCTTCTCTCGCAGGGCGACCGCGACCAGACGCTTTACACGATCGAATTGCGGGCCGGATACGAAATCTCGCCGGCGCTGACACCCTTCGCTGCAACCGAGATCGGCCGCCGCGTCTATGATCTCGAACTGGATAGCGCGGGTTATGCGCGCTCCGCCGACCGCCTCGGCCTGCGCGCCGGGCTGGGATTCGATCTCGGTGAAAAGCTGTCCGGCGAACTCGCGGTCGGCTGGATCCGCGAGGACTTCGATGATTCGCGACTCGCATCGATATCGGGCGCTACCATCGACGGCAATCTGGCCTGGTCGCCGGTGCGCGGCACGATCGTCGGACTGACCGGCTCAACGATTGTGGAGGGAGCGACGGGCGCGGGCGAAAGCGGCTCCATCCTCTACTCGGGAAATCTGTCGCTGGCGCGCGAGATGCGCGCCAACCTGACCGGAAACGCCGCGCTCGGCGCGGCCTATCGCAACTATGCCGGCTGCACCTGCTACGACCTGATTTTGAGCGGGGAAGTCGGCCTGACCTGGTGGCTGAACCGCTACGCCGGACTGACGGGCCGGCTTCGCCACGAGGATCTGACAAGCAACATTCCCGACCGCGACAGCGATGCCAGCAGCATTTTTCTTGGCCTGAAGCTGCAGCGATAGATCTGCACACCAGGACCAACCCGATCAGCGCGCCGTCTTGCGGCGCTCAAGCGGCACGATCTCATCCAGCAGCCCTTCGATGATGCCGGACATCGACTTGTGCATGTCGGGCCGCCACAGCGCAAAGGCGACATTCGCCTCGATGAAGCCCTCCGGCGAGCCGCAATCGAAGGTGCGGCCGCGATAGTGGTAGCCGTGGAACGCCTGCTGCTTTTCGAGCTTCAGCATGGCGTCCGTCAACTGGATCTCGTTGCCCGCGCCGCGCTCCTGATTTTCCAGTATCGCAAATATTTCGGGTTGCAGGATATAGCGGCCGTTGATGAAGAGGTTGGATTGCGCGGCGCCGGGCGCCGGCTTTTCGACCATGCCGGTGATCCGAAATCCGGAATGAACGTCCTCGCCCTTGCCAACGATGCCGTATTTGTGGGCCTCGGCGGGATCGCATTCCTGCACGGCGACGATGTTGCCGCCGGCCTGTTCATAGAGCTCGACCATTTCCCTCATGCAGCTCTTTTCCGACTGCATGATCATGTCGGGAAGGAGCAGCGCGAACGGCTCTTCGCCGACCAGTTCGCGCGCGCACCAGACGGCGTGGCCGAGCCCCATCGGCACCTGCTGACGGGTGAAGCTCGTCTGCCCCGGCAGCGGTTGCAGGCGCTGCAGCCGGGCCAGTTCCTCGTCCTTCCCGCGCTGCGCCAGCGTGTCGTAGAGTTCGAACTGCACGTCGAAATGATCCTCGATGACCGCCTTGTTACGGCCGGTCACGAAGATGAAATGCTCGATCCCCGCTTCCCGCGCCTCGTCGACGACATACTGGATGACGGGCTTGTCGACGACCGTCAGCATCTCTTTCGGGATGGCCTTGGTGGCCGGAAGAAACCGTGTGCCGAGGCCGGCGACCGGAAAAACAGCTTTGCGGACTTTTTTCATGCTAGTGGTCCGATTCCGACATTTGCATCCCTCTGGGCCAAGCTCCGAGCAAATGTCGGAATCAAAGGACCACTAGATAAACATTTGATTCTAGTGGAGCTTTGAATTTGACATTTGATACAACGCTAGCTGCGAATGGGAACCAAATGTCAAATTCGCTCCACTAGCAATTATCCGTCTGTAGAGGCGTTTCACAATCCCGGCGCGGACATTTTTGCGCCGGAATCGCGACTTATCGCAAGTTTCAAAGTTTCCGGGGCGATTGGATGCGCGGGCCTATTAAAGCAGCCAGCCAGATTTTCGTTCCAGCGTCGCCTTTGGTAAACCAATTGATAACCGGGTTCGGCCATGAATGTTTCTCCTGATAGCTCATAGGAGGAAGAAATGCTCGTTAGAATGACCGCGCGGCGCCTGAGCATGGCCATGGCCGGCTTTTCGCTTGGCCTTCTGCTTTCGGCCGGCCCGGCCTCTGCCGACGCCGGCTTCCGCAAATGGGTTGCGAGCTTCCGCGCCACGGCGGCGCAAAGCGGCGTGTCGCGCGCAACCTACGACCGCGCCTTCGCCGGCGTTACCGACATCGATCCGGAAGTGCTTGAAAAGGCGCGCTTTCAGCCCGAATTCACCGCGCCGGTGTGGGATTATTTCGACAACAGGGTTCACGAGAATTCGGTTGCCGTAGGCCGCGAAATGGCGCGCAAGCACAAGGGGACGCTCGGCCGCATCGAGGCGAAGTTCGGCGTCGACCGGCACATCCTGCTGGCGATCTGGTCGATGGAATCAAATTACGGCGAGATCCTCAAGAACGACAAGGTGATGCGCAACGTCGTCCGTTCGCTGGCGACTCTTGCCTATGCCGACAAAAGACGCGCGAAATTTGCCCGCTCGCAGTTGGTGGCGGCCCTGAAAATCCTGCAGCGCGGCGACATCGACGAAAGCCATCTGACCGGCTCTTGGGCCGGAGCGATGGGCCACACGCAGTTCATTCCGACGAGCTACCAGGCCTATGCGGTGGACGCCGACGGCGATGGCCGGCGCGACATCTGGAATTCCATACCCGACGCGCTCGCCACCGCGGCCAATCTGCTCGCCAAGAATGGCTGGCAGCCGGGTAAAACCTGGGGCTACGAGGTCAGCCTGCCGGGCGGTAAATTCCCGAGCGGCTCGGTCAGCCTGTCCAAATGGCAAAGCCTCGGCGTTACCCGCGCCAGCGGCAAGGATTTCACGCGCGGCGCCGACAAGGCCGAACTCAAGATTCCCGATGGCCGGAACGGCCCGGCTTTCCTGATGACCAAGAATTTCTTTGTCCTCAAGCGTTATAACAACGCCGACAAATATGCGCTTGCCGTCGGTCTGCTGGCAGACGAAATCGCCGGCTATGGCGGCCTTGCCCGCGACTGGAACCGGCCCTTCACGAAACTGTCGTTCGAAGAGAAGCAGGAATTGCAGAAGCGGCTGTCGATCAACGGGTATTACGACGGCAAGTTCGACGGCAAGATCGGCGACGGTTCGCGCTCCGCCATCAAGGCGTTCCAAGCGCGGGCGGGGTTGACGCAGGATGGTCATCCGAGCATGGAAGTGCTTTCGAACCTGCGGAAGCAATAGGAGACTGTCTTTGCCAGCGAGCGCCCCGTTCCGGTATTTTTGGTTGCCGTTGACGGCTAGCCTGCTGGCGCTGGCAATTGTCATGGCGGGGTTTACTGGCGCGATGATCTCCAGTTCCGCCGCCCAGGAAGTGGTGCAGCGCCCATGGACCCTGCGTGACCTGTTTGCGCCGCGCAAGGTCGACCGTCTCGAACCGCCGGCCGAGATCCCGCAGCGAAAGGCCAAAGCGCGTAAAACCAAAGCGCGCAAGAATCCTGCCCGGAAGGGCGCCGTCGTGCGCGCGCCGAGAAAGCCTGCAGCGGTGGCGGCTCTCGACAAACAGCCCGACGCGAAGATCGTGCTGGTAATCGGCGACTTCCTGGCCGCCGGGCTCGCCGAAGGTCTGACGGCCGCCTATGCGGAAAACCCCGCGTTCAAAGTCGTGGACCACACCAGCGGCTCCTCCGGTTTCGTTCGCGACGACTATTACAACTGGCCCGAGAAGGTCGTCGAATTCATCGATGAGGAGAAGCCCGCCGCCGTCGTCGTCATGCTCGGGGCCAACGATCGCCAGCAGATGCGGATAGGCGACGATCGCGAAGCGCCGCTTTCGGAAAACTGGAGCCGGCAATACGGCTCGCGCACGCAATCGCTTGCGAAGGCGATTTCGGAACGGAAAGTCCCATTCATATGGGTCGGCGTGCCGGCCTTCAAGTCGCCGAAGATGCTGTCGGACATGCTCTCCTTCAACGATTTTTACCGAACGGCGGCCGAAGGCGTCGGCGCCGAGTTCGTCGACATCTGGGACGGTTTCGTCGATGAGAACGGCGGCTACGTATCGACTGGTCCCGACCTGAACGGGCAGCCGGTGCGCCTGCGCTCGAATGACGGGATAAACTTTACCCGTCCAGGCAAGCGCAAGCTGGCGTTCTTTGCCGAAAAACCTCTGGCCAAGCTGCTCGAGACCGGAGTTCCCGGGACCGCGACGTTGGCCCCTGCCAGCGCAGCAGCAGTCCCTGTGCCTGCGGCCGTGGACATCGGCTCGATAAAACGCACCGAGCCCGTTTCACTCCAGGATCCGGAACTGGATGGCGGCGCGGAGTTGCTGGGCCGCGTCGTCGAACCGAAACGCGAGGTGCGTTCACCGAGCGAAAAGCTGACTATCGAGGGCATTGCACCGGATGCCCTTCCGGGCCGCGCCGATGATTTTTCAGCCCCTCCGGCAATGTCTCCGCCGACCGTTCCGCTGCCCGCGGGCGTCGAAACGACCACAGCGATACGACCCTAACGCGGCAGCACGCTTGCGCCCATCAGCGCCTCGTCGATCGACCGGGCGGCCTGGCGGCCTTCGCGGATTGCCCACACGACCAGCGATTGGCCGCGGCGCACATCGCCGGCGGCATAGAGCCCGTCGATGCTGGTGCGGTAGTCGTGGTCGTTGGCCTGGATATTGGTCGAGCGCCGGTTGTCCGTCGAGATATTGAGCCGTCCCTTCAATTCGGAGACGAAGCCCTGCTCCAGCGGTCCAGCAAAGCCGATGGCGATGAAAGCCAGATCGGCGCGGATGACAAACTCGGTCCCGGCGATCGGCTTGCGCTTGTCGTCGACCTCGCAGCATTTCACGCCGGTGAGTTGCCCGTCCTCGCCGATGAATTCGAGCGTGGCGACCTGGAACTCGCGTTCGGCCCCTTCGGCCTGCGACGAAGAGGTGCGCATCTTGGTCGCCCAGTAGGGCCAGACGGCAAGCTTGTTTTCCTTCTCCGGCGGCTGCGGCCTTATGTCGAGCTGGGTGACGCGCACCGCACCCTGGCGGAAGGCGGTGCCGACGCAGTCGGACGCCGTGTCGCCGCCGCCGACCACGACGACATGCTGACCGCTGGCCAAGATCGGCGCGGACGGCCAGGCGGAGGACTGGATCGGCTCGC
>JBGTLX010000037.1:0-4541 GCA_041743855.1 Rhizobiaceae bacterium
CTCGGCGTCGGCGCTGCGGACGCGCATCGGATCGGGTTCTGCCTCGGCGGCGCGGCCGTAGATGTGCAGGCCGTCCTTGATAGTGAAATCCTTCACGTCGCAGAGCCAGGCATCGATGCGGCGCAGGGCTTCGTCGGGAGCGTCGGTGACGGCCACGCCGGCTTGTGTCGCCAGCCCCGATTTCTGCGCGGTTTCCACGATCAGATCGGCCAGAAGATCGCGGCGGCGGCGGTCGAGGCCATCGGCCTGCGCATATTCGTCGACCAGCCGTTCGAGTTTCTGCTGGTTTTGGTCCAGCCCGGCCTCGGTCATCGGCGGCGGCAGATGGCCGAGCGTCACGGCGGCGATGCGACGCTTGGCCTGCGCGGCCTCGCCAGGGTTGCTGACGATGAACGGATAGATCACAGGCAGCGCGCCGATGACGATCTCGGGAAAGCAGGCTTGACTCAAGGCGACCGTCTTGCCCGGCAGCCATTCCAGCGTGCCATGCGCGCCGACATGGACGATCGCGTGGACGCCGAGCGACTTTTTTAGCCAAAGCCCGAAGGCCATGAGTTCGTGGCGCGGCGGCAGGGTCGGGTCGTGATAGTCGGAGCGTCTGTCGGCCGAGCGGCCCCGGTCCGGCGCGAGCGCCACTGTGATGTTGCCTAAGGTCGCGGCGCGGAAGTGGAAATTGCTTTCCGATGCGTCGCCCCACGCGGACTCGACGGCATTCCGGGCTTCGACCGGCAGCTCCGCTGCCAACGCTACGTACTCCTCCAGGATTAGCCCATGTCCGGCTGCCTCGAGCAGATCCAGAAGCGCGCGCGGCGATTGCGGAATCTTGTCAACGTCATATCCGTGATTCTTCAGGTCGTGCAGCATGGCGATGATGCTTTCCGGCACGTCCAGCCCGACCGCATAGCCGGTGCGGCCCGGCGCGCTGGGGTAATCCGGCATCAGGATGGCGATTTTTCGCGCCGCGCGAGGCGTCCGCTGCAACCGGATGAAGGCCTCGATCCGCGCCGCCACCTGTTCGATCCGGTCCGCCTCAGGCCGGTTTGCAAGCGCCTTGAAGCCAAGCGCTGCATCGGTCTCGGCTTCGCCCTTGAAGGAGATCGCCCCGGCGAGGATGCGGCCGTCTAGCTCCGGCATGACGACATGCATGGCGAGGTCCGCCGCGCCAAGCCCGCGCTGGTTTTTGGCCCACGCCTCGCGCCCGGTCGTCGCGACGATGACCTGAAACACCGGCACGCCGGCGCGGTCGAACAGAGTTTCAACGCCTGGTTCGGCGCCAGTCGCGAATGCCGTGGCGGTGATGATGGCCGAAGGCTTCAGGTCGGCGAAGGCAGCTTCGACGAAAGCGACGGAAGTCGGATCCTTGAGGCTGGCGACAAAGATCGGAACCGGCGCCAGGCCTTTTGAGCTCAACGCGTCGACCAGCGCGTCGATGGGCGCGACATCGGCGGCAAGCAGCATCGAGCGGTAGAAAAGGATGGGGATGATGGGTGCGGATGGGGTCTCAACTTGGAGGCTGAGTTCCTTCACGCCTCCCTCTGGCCTGCAGGCCAGAGGGAGGTGAGACGAAGCAATACCGGTCAATCGATCATAAAACCCGGCCTTCGGCACCGCTACCGGCTTCCCGTCCGCATCCTCCCCGCCGGCAAGCCCAGCCAGCCTTTGCACGAGCGCGCGCATGTTTTCCGAGCCGCCCTCGCGAAAATAGCCGAGCAGGCCGTCGAGTTCGGGGCGCGGCAGGGTGGAGCCTTCGACCAGCCGCAAATCCTCGTCGCGGCATTCGCCAGGCAGCAACGCCAGCTTGATGCCTTTGGTGCGCGCGATCGAGGCAAGCCGGTCGCAGCCATAGCGCCACCACTCGTAGCCGCCAAGAATCCGCACCAAAATGATTTTGGCGTGCGAAGCGACGCTGTCGATCCACAGATCCACCGACATCGGATGGCGCAGGTCGCGAAGTGCGGCGAGCCGCATCGAAGGCAGCCGCCCGGCATCCGCGTTCCATGCGGCAGCCATGCCGGCCAGATCGCTGTCGGTAAACGACAGCGCCACGATGTCCGCCGGGGTCTGCCGCAGATCGACCGGCTCGGCCAGATCGTCGAGCGAGGTGGATGTCGTGGCTAGAATGTGCATTGCGGCCCCGTGCGGCGCTCAGCCGGCCAGAATGCGTTCGATGGCCGGCCGGTTCAGGCCCTTGAGGCCGATCACCACCAGCCGCGAGCGGCGGTCGTCGTCGGCCGTCCAAGCGCGGTCGTAGTAGTGGTTGACGCGCGGGCCGACCGCCTGGAGCAGGAGCCGCATCGGCTTGCCGCCGACCTCGACGAAGCCTTTGACCCGCAGCACATTCTCTTCGTCCGCTGCGGTGGCGACACGCCGTGCCAGATCGTCGGGGCTGGAAATCGAGGGAATGTCGATGACGAAGGAGTCGAAATCGTCGTGCTCGTGGTCCAACTCGTCGTCGTGATGGGTTTTGCGGTTCTCGATGTCGTTTTCGACGGCAAGGCCCAGGCCGAGCAGGATCGAGGCGTCGATCCTGCCATGCGACGACGGGACGATTTTGACCGCGCGCGAGACATGCTCACCGATGATGGCGTTGGCGCGGGCAGCGCCGGCTTCGTCCAAGAGATCGCTCTTGGACAGGATGATCAAGTCGGCGCAGGCGACCTGATCCTCGAACACTTCCTCGACCGGGTCGTCGTGGTCCAGTGATTGGTCGGCGCTGCGCTGCGCCTGGAGCGCATCCATGTCGGAGGCGACCCGGCCCTGCGCCAGCGCTTGTCCGTCGACCACGGCAATGACGCCGTCCACGGTGACGCGGCTTTTGACGGTCGGCCACTGGAATGCCTGCACCAGCGGCTTGGGCAGGGCCAGGCCGGAGGTCTCGATCAATATGTGGTCGACCTTAGGTTCGCGCGACAGGATCTGGTCAAGCGCCGGCACGAAATCGTCGGCGACGGTGCAGCAGATGCAGCCGTTCGCCAGTTCCACGATGTTTTCCTCAGGACACACGTCGATGCCGCAGCTTTTGAGGATTTCGCCGTCGATGCCGACATCCCCGAATTCGTTGACGATGATGGCGAGGCGGCGGCCTTGCGCATTTTCGAGCAGATGGCGGATCAGCGTCGTCTTGCCCGCGCCGAGAAAGCCGGTGACGACGGTGCAGGGAATTCGAGACATGGTTGCGGTCATAAAATGTCCTTAAAGGCGTCGAGGGGCGGGATGCGCGAGACGAGACCGCGCTTGAGCTGGTCGGGGCGGCCGCGCCACGGCATCAGGCCGTCGGTCGAGGTTGCGAACAGTTGCGCGCCGGCGACAAGGTCGGAGCCGCTGGCGGTGGTCAGGTCGCCGAAAACATAGCTCCAGCAGTTTTTCCGCAGAATGGCGGCGCTGAGCCGGCGCTTGCAATTGCCGAGACATTCGACCTGGCGGACGCTGATTTCGCTGCCCTGCGCGGCGTCACGCGTCCGCGCCGCCAGAATTTCGCCGGCGCGGGGGTGCGCGTCGGACCCCGTCTCGTCGCGGCAATTGGAACAGACGATGATGGTCGTGCTCGCCAACGCGTCCGCCGTCGCATCGAACAACGCGTTCTCGATCTGCGCCGAAGGTTTTTCGTCGACCGTCAATATAATGCTCCTGCCCGGGGCACCCGCCAGGCGATCGGACTTCGCTTCAGGACGGCAGGTCTCCTGGCTCGCGGATCGTCGCCTTGAACCGCCTTCCCGGGAATTCCCAGTGGCATTCGGCCCAAAACTCATCGCTTACAGTTGCGGGGACAGCTGCGGATTTGAGGTTTTTCAACCCGCACCGCATTCCCTCTTAGCTTCTCCCGTTGCGGAGAGAAGACCATCTTCCGCTGCATTTAGGCGTTGCGGCGGGGCGCTGTCAACGCGCGGTTACGACCCGAATTGCGCAAGGAGCGCCGGGCCGAGGTCGCCGGCAGGTACGATTTCGAGGCGTTCGCGGCCGAGCCAGGCCTGCATCAGCTTGAGTTCCTCGATCAGTTCGGCTGCGGTTTCGGGCGGCGCGCAAGGCTCGGCATAGGTCGCCAGCACGCGCAGGACGCCCGCAGGCCGGTCGGCCTTAATGTCGGCGCGCGCCACGATCCTGTCGCCGAGCAGAAAGGGCAGCACATAATAGCCGAACTGGCGCTTCTCGGCCGGGGTGTAGATTTCGATGCGATAGCGGAAGGCGAACAGGCGCTCGGTGCGGGAGCGCTCGAAGACAAGCGGATCGAAGGGCGCAAGCAAGGCCCGGGCGTGCACTTTTCGCGGCAGGCGGGCGGACGCATGGAGAAAAGCCTGCTGCGCCCAGCCCTCGACGCGGACCGGCAGCAATTCGCCGGTCTCGACCAGTTCCTCGATCCTGCCTTTGATATCGGCCGGCGAAAGCCGGAAATAGTCGCGGAGATCACCGCTTGTGGCGACGCCGAGCGCGCGCGCCGAAATCCGCAGCAGTTCGCGATGCGCGTCCGCGGGCTCGGGCGTGGGCAAGGCCATGATCGGGGCCGGCAGGACGCGCTCCGGCAGGTCGTAAAGCCGCTCGAACCC
>JBGTLX010000038.1:0-10627 GCA_041743855.1 Rhizobiaceae bacterium
GGCTTCGCTGCGCCGCTGTGGCTGACCTACAAACAGGCGCAGGAGTTGGGCGGCCAGGTGAGGAAGAACGAGAAGGGCAGTCTTGTCGTTTACGCCAACACCATCAGCCGCACTGAAACCGACGAGGCGACCGGCGACGAATTGGAGCGGGAAATCCCCTTCATGAAAGGTTACACCGTTTTCAATGCCGAGCAGGTCGATCGCTTGCCAGCGCATTTCTACGCGCCGCAGCAGCCGGCGCTTGAACCTCTCGCGCGTATCGAGCAAGCAGAGGCATTCTTTGCATCCGTCGGAGCCGACATCAGGGAGGGTGGCAATCAGGCCTGTTATACGATGGCCGAAGACCGCGTGCAGATGCCCCCGTTTGCGGCCTTTCGCGATGCGGAAGCCTACTACGCCACCTTGGCGCACGAACTGACCCACTGGACCAAGCACCCCCAGCGCCTTGACCGGGATTTTGGCCGGAAGCGGTTTGGCGATGAAGGCTATGCGATGGAGGAGCTTGTGGCCGAGCTGGGCGCGGCATTCCTTTGCGCCGATCTGGCACTGACGCCGGAGCCCCGTGCCGAACATGCCGCCTATATCGCGTCATGGCTTAAGGCTCTGAAAGGCGACAAACGGGCGATCTTCGCCGCCGCCGCTCACGCGCAGCGCGCCGCCGATTACCTGACTGGTTTGCAGTCGGTGGAGCAGGAGGCAGCCGCATAAGCGGCTGCCTCACTCTGCCGGGGACTGAAAAATTCGGCGTCCGCATTTGCGGACGCCGGTCGCTTGGCAGGCAAGCGAATTCGAGGCCGGTTGGCCCGGTTTTCATTAGTCTCTGGACGCTTTCATATTCCATATTTACGCTTGACGTAAATCGTCAATATCGGGTATTCTTGAGGTATGATTCTGAGCTACCGTGACAAGCGAACCGAGGCATTTGCGAACGGCGAGTTTGTCCGGGAGTTTCAGGGTTTCGACAGGCAGGGCTGGAAACGGCTTGAAATTCTGGACGCCGCGACAGGCATTGAGGATTTACGGGCTCTGCCCAGTAATCGCCTTGAGGCCCTGAAAGGCGACCGAAGCGGCCAGTTCAGCGTCCGCATCAATATGCAATGGCGGATTTGCTTTGAGTGGCCCAGGGAGGCCCCCGGCCCGTCGAACGTTGAGATTGTCGATTACCATTAGGAGGTGACACGTGACCCGTCCTGCTATCCACCCCGGCGAGATTCTAGCCGACGAGCTTACCGAGCTTGGCGTTTCGCCGACAGAGCTTTCGCGCCTCATCAATGTCCCGCCGAACCGCGTGACGCAGATCATTCATGGTCGTCGCGGCATTACCGGCGACACCGCTTTGCGGCTTGGCCACTGGTTCGGCAGCAGCGCGCAGTTCTGGCTCAATCTTCAGAGCGCCTACGATATCCGCGTGGCGGAAGAGAAGGCGGGCAAGGAAATTGCGCGGCTACCCGTCCGGGCAAATGCGCCCGACAATCACGCGCCGCAGGCACGCTAGTTTCGCTGAGAAGGCCTGTAATGAACATCGGACAAGTTGAAGAGAATATACAAACTCTGGCGCGGAACCTGTCCCGCGACACGTTCATATATGAGCTTCTGACGGCTTATGGGCTGCCGAAAGCGTCGATCACCCGCTTGCAGCAGGGCAGCTACAACCTGTCCAAAGTGAACGGCGAGATCATTTGGAAGAAGAAGCTCTATTTCCGGGCGATCTTTGACCAAGACCTGCATGGCTTCATCGATACGCGCCGCCGGGATGAGGCGCTGCTAAAGCATGCACCACGATTTTTCATCGTCACCGATTTCATGACGCTACTCGCCTATGACAGCAAGACCGATGATACCCTCGACATCCCGCTGAGCGACCTGCCGCGTCACTTCGATTTCTTCCTGCCCTGGGCAGGAATGGAGAAGGCGCAGGCCAAGCTTGAGAACCCGGCCGATGTGAAGGCGGCCGAGAAGATGGCCAAGCTTTACGATCATATCCGCCAGGACAATCCCGACCGCTTCAACGACACGGAGTCGCTTCACGAGTTGAACGTGTTCCTGTCGCGGTTGCTGTTTTGCTATTTTGCCGAAGATACCGAGATTTTCCCTGAGAAGCTGTTCACGAACAGCGTCACAGCGCACACGCAGGCAGACGGCAGCGACCTGGACTCGTACCTTGATCGCCTCTTTGACGTTCTGAACGCGCCCGAACCGACGACGCCGCGGCTTGATCATCTTGGAACGATGTTCGAGCCGTTGAACAAAGATGCGCGGGCTGGCTTCCCCGGATTTCTGCAGAAGTTTCCGTACGTCAACGGCGGGCTGTTCGCTCAGAAACTCTCAGCACCAAAGTTCAGCGCCCGCGCCCGCAAAATGCTTATCGAATGCGGCAGCCAGCTTAATTGGGCGGACATCAATCCCGACATTTTTGGTTCGATGATTCAAGCGGTCGTGCATCCCGACCAGCGCGGCGGGATGGGCATGCACTACACGTCAGTGACGAACATCATGAAGGTGATCGAGCCGCTGTTTCTCAATGAGCTTCATGAGGAATTTGAAAAGCACAACGAAGATGCGCGAAAGCTTCAGAAGTTGATAGAACGCCTGCGGACCATCGGCGTTTTCGACCCCGCTTGCGGCTCCGGCAATTTCCTCATCATCGCCTACAAGGAGCTTCGTAAGCTGGAGATCAACATCTTCAAGCGACTTCAGGAGATAAGCGAACAGAAGACGCTTCCTATGTCGGGCATCACGCTATCGCAGTTTTTCGGGATTGAGCTGGACGATTTCGCGCACGAGATTGCTATTCTGTCGCTCTGGCTTGCCGAGCATCAGATGAATGTGGCCTTCAAAAAGACCTTCGGCCAAACAAGGGCATCACTGCCCTTGAAGGAGGGAGGAAAAATCTTTCATGGAAATGCGATCCGTTTAGACTGGGATTCGATATGTCCGAAAGCCCCGACAGTAGAAATCTATGTTCTCGGAAACCCACCCTACATGGGGGCGCGAAATCAAAGCAAAGAGCAAAAATCGGACGTCTATCATGCATTCAACGGTCGCGACGAGTTCAAGGACTGTGACTACGTTTCTTGTTGGATACTAAAGGGTGCGGAATACGTTTCTGGCGCGAATGCCACGTTTGCGTTCGTCTCCACAAACTCCGTGAGCCAAGGGGAACAAGTCGCCTACATCTGGCCCTACGTCTTTGACGCGGGATTAGAGATTGGCTTTGCTCATCAAGGCTTCAAATGGTCGAATAATGCGAAATTGAACGCTGGAGTTACGTGCGTTATTGTTGGAATCAGAAACATCAATAATCGACCAAAGCTCCTTTACTCGGAAGGAACATTTCGCGCCGTCGATAATATCAATCCCTATCTCAGCGCGGGGCGCACCATATTTGTTCACCGAGCATCAGAGCCTTTGTCCGCTTTGCCACAAATGGTGATTGGCAACATGGCCAGAGACGGGGGCCACTTGATCCTTTCGCCAGAAGAAAAGAGTCTCCTGGTTGATCAATATCCAGAAAGCGGTCCACTTGTAAGAAGGCTTCTTGGGACTGATGAATTAATATCAGGCAAGGAGCGCTTCTGTCTCTGGATTGACGATGACAACTTGCGCGCTGCTGAAAAGATTCCACCTATCCGTGCTCGGATCAAACAGGTTTACGACTTCCGAATAGCCTCAAAGGCGAAGACAACGAACGGCTACGCCAGAATACCGCACAAATTCGCGCAACGCTGTTTGAAGGAAGAGCCGTCCATCATCGTTCCATCTACATCGTCAGAAAGACGATCATATGTGCCCATGGATTTTCTGCCTGCCGGGGTGGTCATAACCAACTCTGCCAATGCGATTTATGGGGCCGAGGCTTATGTTTTTGGAATCCTGACCTCGCGACTGCACATGACCTGGGTGCGTGCCGTTGGCGGTCAGCTAGAGACCCGCCTCAGGTATTCGGCCGAAATGTGTTACAATACCTTTCCTATTCCTTTTGTCTCGGAGAAAAACAGAGAAATTATCTCTGGCCATGTTCTAGATATACTTGAGGAGCGCGAGCGCCATTCTGAAATGGCAATGGCCGAGCTATATGATCCAGACACAATGCCACTTGCGTTGCGGTCCGCGCATGAAGCCTTAGATCGATTTGTGGAGAACTGTTATCGATCCAAGCCGTTTGCGAGCGACACGGAGCGATTGGAGTATTTATTTAGGCTGTACGAGCAGATGGCCTCCGTCAACGAAGGGGAGGCTATCCATGCCTGATATCGTACACGTCACATATGCCCAGACCGGCGAGAGCACCAGAATTAACACGATGGGAATGCGCGAGATGCAGCAGCGCGCCTATGAGGCTCGCGATGCGCAGTACCTTCTACTGAAAGCCCCGCCGGCGTCGGGCAAGTCCCGCGCCTTGATGTTCAACGCGCTCGACAAGCTTTACAAGCAGGGCTTGAAGAAGGTCATCGTTGCCGTACCGGAAAAATCGATTGGTGGCTCATTCGACAACA
This sequence comes from Rhizobiaceae bacterium, assembly GCA_041743855.1. GTDB lineage: Bacteria > Pseudomonadota > Alphaproteobacteria > Rhizobiales > Rhizobiaceae > JBGTLX01. Next base: position 4,497 of record JBGTLX010000038.1, read on the forward strand.
CAGACCTGACCTCTCACGGCTTCTTTGCGGATTGGTCGATAAGTCCGTCGTTCAACCTCTGTACCCCTGGCGGCGACAAGAGCAAGGTGGCCGCTTTTCAGCGCTTCCTTGCCAGTGACGAGCGCATCCTGATCTGCACGCATGCCACACTGCGCTTTGCCTTCGAGGCGACGCAGGACAGCGACTACAATGATGTCCTCCTTGCTATCGATGAATTTCATCACATCTCGGTTGACGCAGAAAGTCGCCTTGGCGAGCTGCTTCGTACGATTATGGATAAGTCCACCGCACATATTGTTGCAATGACTGGATCGTATTTCCGAGGTGACAGCGTGCCGATCCTCACGCCTGAGGACGAGGCTCGGTTCACCAAAGTCACCTATAACTATTATGAACAGCTAAACGGCTACACGTATCTTAAATCGCTTGGCATCGGATATCATTTCTATCAGGGCCGTTACACGTCCGCGATCCATGATGTCCTGGATACGAACAAGAAGACCATTTTGCACATCCCGAGCGTGCAATCCGGCGAGTCCACGAAGGACAAATATCAGGAAGTCGATGCCGTTCTGGACGGCATAGGGGAAGTCGTCCGCCAAGATCCCGTGACGGGCGTCATATTCGTGAAGCGCAAGTCCGATGGGAAAGAGATCAAGGTCGCGGACCTTGTTCATGACACTCAGGTCGAGCGCGACAAAATCGTTGACTACCTTCGAAAGATCAAAAGCCCTGACGACATGGACCTTATCATCGCCCTTGGAATGGCGAAGGAGGGGTTTGACTGGTCATTCTGCGAACACGCTCTCACCGTTGGTTATCGCGGATCGCTGACCGAGATCATCCAGATCATCGGTCGCTGCACGCGCGACAGCAGCAACAAGACCCATGCTCAGTTCACGAATCTGATTGCCCAACCGGACGCCGCCGACGACTTGGTTAAGCTGTCAGTCAATAACATGTTGAAGGCGATTACCTGTTCACTCCTTATGGAGCAGGTTCTGGCTCCAAACTTCAACTTCAAAACGAAGCGTTCCGACGACGAGGAGCAAGAGCCTGGAACGATCAAGATAAAGGGCTTCAAAGAGCCGAGTACGGCGCGCGTAAGGCAGATAATCGAGTCCGATTTGAATGACCTGAAGGCGGTCATTCTTCAGGACGACACGATGATCAGGGCACTGCCGGGCAACGTCGATCCAGAAGTTATCAACAAGGTGATGATTCCCAAGATCATCAGGATCAAGTACCCCGAATTGACCGACATCGAAGTCGAGGAGTTGCGGCAGTATGTCGTCGTCGATTCCGTCATCAAGAACAGCGAGATAAAGGAAACGGGCGACAGGCGGTTCATCCGCATGGCCGGTCAGTTCGTCAATATCGATGATCTGCACATCGATCTCATCGACTCAATCAATCCGTTCCAGAAGGCGTTCGAGATTCTATCCAAGTCGGTCACGAGCCACGTTCTCAAGATCATCCAGGAAACCATCGAAGCCACGCGTATCCAGATGACGGAGGAGGAGGCGTTGCTCCTCTGGCCAAAGGTCAAAACCTTCTTCAGGGTTCATGGCAAGGAGCCAGCTCTGACTGCCTTAGACCCGCTGGAGCGAAGGCTGGCGGACGCGCTTATCTTTATCAAGGCACAGCGCCGGGCGCAGGGTGTCTGATGGACAGGGATAAGCTACTCGCTCTCATCGAAGACGACGACCTCGGCCTGCTGAGGGTCAAGCCGAAAGGGGCAAGCGCATCCTCATCGGCGGATCGCCTTGTAGCCTCGTTCGGTGAGATCAATGATTTCGTCCGCAAGCATGATCGCGTACCAGCTCCCAATCAGAAGGACGTGCAAGAATATCGTCTTTACAGCCGCCTGGAGAGCGTGCGGCAGGACCGTGCGAAGGCGGCATTCCTCGGTGAATATGACGAGTTCGGCCTCCTATCCGGGATCAAGGAAATCAAGTCGATTGACGACGTCTTTGACGATGATGAGTTCGGCATATTAGGCGACACCGCTGCCTCGATTTTCGAGCTGAAGCATGTGCCGAAGCAGACGACGATGCCGGACTACATCGGCAGTCGAAAGCCATGCGAGGACTTCGCGCAGTTCGAGCCGCTTTTGCAGCAATGTCAGGCCGATCTTGCCGCTGGCAAGCGGAAGCTCTGGCCATTCGCCAAGGAGCAGCAAATTCATGAAGGGCTCTTTTTCGTCCTGAGAGGTATTCTCCTCTACGTCGCCGAAGTCGGCGACCGTGAGGTAACGGGCGGGAAAATTAATGCCCGCCTGCGCTGCATTTTCGAGAATGGAACAGAGTCCGATATGCTGCTGCGCTCGCTTGCAGCGGAGCTTTACAAGGACGGCCGCCGCGTCCTGGCCCACGAAGACCGTCTGCTGGACGGCTTCGACAACATCTCTGATGCGGACCAGGAAACGGGCTACATCTATGTCCTGAAATCCCGCAGTGACCGCGCCGAGATCAAAGCAATCGAGAACCTGTTCAAGATCGGCTTCTGTCGAGGATCAGTGGAAGACCGTGTCAAGAATGCAGCCCAGGACCCGACCTTCCTTATGGCGCCGGTCGCCATTGTCACGGCCTTCAAATGCTTCAACATGAATCCCGTGAAGCTTGAGCACCTGCTGCATCGGTTTTTCGGGGAATGGTGCCTAAACATCGATGTGTTCAACCGGGCTGGCCAGCGCCACGTGCCGCGCGAGTGGTTCATTGCGCCTCTGCATGTGATCGAGCAGGCCATCCATCTCGTGATCAGCGGTGAGATCGTCCAATTCCAGTATGATGGAAGGCTTGGGGAGATCGTCGCGCGGATAGAGGGGGCGTGACGTGAGAGCAAGCATCGCAGGCCGCGTCCGTAACACCCACCTTCCAAAGACAAAATCTCTGCTGCCTCTGTTTGAAGCGGTGATGAACGCCTTTCAGGCGATCGATGAGGCGGGCGGGGGGCGGCACTACATCCACGTCAAGGCGGAAAGGCGCGGTAACCTGGATGACGGTAAGCCCGGCCAGATTGAGGCATTTTCCGTCGCAGACAGCGGCATCGGTTTCACCGACGAGAACTTCGACAGCTTCGAAACTGTGGACTCTCCGTATAAGGCGACCAGCGGCGGCAAGGGGCTCGGCCGCTTTCTATGGCTGAAGGCGTTTCTCCGCGTGGAGATCGACAGCCACTATCGTGCCGCCGGTTCTGGCGGGCTTTTGAGGCGTACGTTTTCATTTATCGAGAGTGATGATGACGTGGTGGCCGAACCGATACGATCAGAGCGTACAACGCCCGAAACCATCGTCCGCCTGGTCAGCTTCCGGAGTCCGTACGTCGATGAGTGCCCACGTCAGCTTGATATCATCGCGCAGCGTCTCATCGGCCATTTTCTGCCGCTGTTTCTCAATCCCGATGGGCCTCAACTGACGCTGAGTGACGACTTCGAAGCAATCGATCTTCGCACGTTCTTTCGGGACAACTTTCAGACTTTCTCGACCGAGCGCAAGTTCACCGTTGGCAGTCAGGAATTTACGCTGAGTGCCTTCCGACTGAGAGGCGCGCTCGCGGACCACCATGAGCTGGTCTATGCCGCCCATTTCCGGGAAGTAATACCTGAGCGGCTGGCGAAATTCATTCCCAATCTAAAGGGCCGCTTGGCCGAGCCAGACCAGCAGGGGTTCTATTATCTCGCGTTCATTCAAGGCGAATATCTTAACGAGAAAGTAAACAGCGAACGCACGGATTTCTCAATCCCGAGGGAATCCACGGCGAGTGAGCGCGCTGTTACTGGCGAGGCAAAGATCGGCGACCCGTTAGAGCTGTTCACTGATGACATCAGCTTGCGCGCCATCCGAGAGGGTGCCGTCAGTGCCATTAATGAGGACTTGAAGCCCTTTATTGACGAGATCAATTCTCAAAAAGAGGCCGCGCTTACGACGTACATCGCCGAGGACGGGCCGCAGTATCGCGTCCTGATGAAATACAAAGATGACTTCATAAACGACATTCCGCCGCAGGCGACCAAATCCGAGATGGAGATGGCGCTGCACCAGCAGATTTACCAGCGCGAGGTGCGGCTGAAGAAAGAGGGAGCGAGGCTCCTGTCGGAACAGGCCTCTCCCGACAACACGCAGGAATATTACGATCGCCTTCAGAAATTTGTCGAAGACGAAAATGAAATCGGAAAAACGGCTCTTGCGAAGTATGTCGTGCATCGGCGCGTGATATTGGAACTTTTAGACAAGTACCTGTCGCAGGATCAAGAGACGGGCGAATACGGCCTGGAGAAGACGATCCACAGCCTCGTTTTCCCAATGCGGGCAACCTCCGAAGATATTCCGTTTGAGCAGCAAAACCTTTGGATTGTTGACGAGAGGCTGACGTTTCACACATTCTTGTCGTCTGACGTTAGGCTGGACCAACTGCCGCCCCTTGAGAATGACTCAGCCAGCCGCCCGGACCTTTTGATATTCAATCATCCATTAGCATTCAGCGAGGACGGAGAACCGCTTCAATCAATGGTCGTCATCGAGTTCAAGAAGCCGGATCGCAATAACTATCAGGACGAAGACCCGATTAGCCAGGTCTACAGAATGGTGCGGGAGATTCGAGAAGGAAAAAAGAAGGACAGAAAGGGCACGTTCATACGGCCTGCCAATGATAGCGTTCCAGCGTATTGCTACATCATATGCGATCTCACCCCACCTGTTGAAGTGCGAATCCAGAACATGGGCGCACGGCGGACGCCGGACAATCTCGGGTACTATGGCTTCAATGAAACCCTCAATGCGTACTACGAGGTGATTTCATACAAAAAGCTTCTCAGCGATGCGAAGAAGCGCAACCGAATCCTGTTTGAAAAGCTAAATCTTCCGCCGGTGCGCAGTTAGATTAGAATAGCAATGCCATTCCCGCTTTCACCACAGTCGATTGACGCCCTGGCCGAGATCATAAGCGGCGGTTCGGCTCATGCCGGAGCGCCGCCCCCGATCGGCATTTATCGCAGCGGTCCGCAGATCGAGAAATTCATGCGTGCCTGTAATGTGGATTTTCGTCTGTCCGGTTCGCGCCTGCCTTCCCTCGTGGATTGCCTGATACAGATAAATGGCGGCTACGAACCCGAAAAGGTGCTTCCAAGGGTCATCGAAGCCGCCAGCGATCCCCGCGTTTTTACCCATGATCCCGACCGCCATACTGCCTTGTTGGAGCATCTGAATCGTGTTCTCGCCTATGATGGGTTCGAGCTGCAGCGTCAGGGCCTACGCGTCCGACTCGTCGAGGCAGGGCGCGCAACGCCAGTCGTTGAGCAACTTTCTGGGAAGGTGGAAACCATCAGCTTCGACACCGTCCGGCGCGATCTTGACCGCGCCTTGAGCAGCGCACGTAGCGACCCCGAAGATGCCATCACTGCGGCCTGTTCAGCCGTCGAGAGCGTCTGCCGGTCCATCTTGGTCGAGCTTGGCGAACCATTGCCCGACAAGAAAGACGTGAAGGGCCTCTATAATGCGGTCAAAAAGCCGCTTGGCCTTGCCGCTGACCGGCCTGATCTCGATGCCACAATAGCCGACGACGTGCGCAAAGTTCTCGGCGGGCTGGCGACAGCGATCGAAGGACTCGGCGCGTTGCGAACACATGCGGGGGACGCCCATGGTCGGGAGCGTGGCTATGCGCGCGTTGACGAACGGATCGCTAGTCTCGCGATCCATGCCGCAAGCACAGTGGCATTGTTCCTAATCGAAACCTGGCAGTGGAAGTTCCCCACTCGTGCCTTGCAGCGGCATGACGACCCGACGTGACGCCGATATTCGTCAAGGTGGTGACGGACGCCATCCGCCGAACCCAGTCCGGGCCGGTGTCGCCACCGGCCCGGATATTTGCCTGCGTCCCTGTCAGTGGATCGTCGATCCAGGCTCTTCCGTCCGGGGCGGGAAGAGGAGGTAGTGACGGCCTTCAGCGAACGCCGCCATTTCCTCTTCGAGCGCGCCGACCAGCATGTGCGCCAGAAAACGCATCGCTCCCTCCATGTCGACCGCGCGATCCAGATCGATGTCCGGCCCAACGAGGCGCAGACCGCCTGAAGCGCGCTGCCGCAGAAGTCTGTCCAGCCAGGCCATGAAGATCAGGCTCGGTTCCGACACCAT
>JBGTLX010000039.1:0-9997 GCA_041743855.1 Rhizobiaceae bacterium
CGTCTCCATCGCCGAAGCTTTTGCGCGCTCGCTGAACGCGGCGACGGTTTCACTGGCCATGGAAGTCGGGCTCGACAAGGTGATCGCTGCGGCGCGTGAGCTGGGCATCGACGCGGAGCTTGCCAAAACGCCGGCGCTGGCGCTCGGCGCGTCCGAGGTCAGCCTGGTCGACATCACCGGGGCCTATGCCTCGATCCGAGCGGGCGTGGCGCCCGTCGAGCCCTGGGGCCTCGCTTCGTTCCAGGCGGACGGCCAATCGCGTTCGTTTCGGCTCGGCCCCCCGAAACAGCCGAGCCTCGACATCAGCGGCGTGCAGAGCGAGATGATCGGGCTGCTGCAACTGGCCGTCGAGCGCGGCACGGGAAAAGAAGCGGCCTATGGCGGCTTTGCGGCCGGCAAGACCGGAACCAGCCAGGAATACCGCGACGCCTGGTTCATCGGCTTTTCCGAACCGCTGGTGGTTGGCGTCTGGGTCGGCAATGACGACGACACGCCGATGGACGACGTCACCGGCGGCAAGCTTCCGGCGAGCATCTGGAAGAATTTCATGGGGCAAGCGGTGACCGGCCTCGATGACGGAGAGGCCGCCAACGAGAGCGACGAACCGGTCGGGGCGGTCGATGCAGACGAAGCCGAGCCGCCGGTCTCATGCAATGTCCGAGCCTGCTCGCGCGCCTATCGCTCGTTTCGCGCCTCCGACTGCACCTTTCAGCCGTTTCGCGGCTCGCGAAAGCTTTGCGAGCGGTAGGCTTGCCCCAGCTTCACGAACGGACACCTCGTCAAGGTCGCCTGAGATTTCACTTGCATATGGTTTAATATCAAACTATGTGGTTTGACATTGAACCATATGGAGGCAAAAGATGACCAGACGGAAGTTCATCGCGATCCTTGGCGGCGGTGTTGTGCTGGCGGCGGCGGGGGCTGGGGCATGGGTTGCGACACGCGATCCGGCGAAGGCGCGTATCCCTTGGGAGACGGCAGGGCGCGGGGAGACAGACCCGAGGCGCAGGGCAATGTCTTACGCGGTGCTCGCGCCCAATCCCCACAACCGGCAGCCCTGGATCGCCGACCTGTCCATCGCCGACGAGATAACGCTGAGCTGCGATCGCGAACGCCGCTTGCCGCAGACCGATCCGTTCGACCGGCAGATTACGATCGGTCTCGGCTGCTTCGTCGAATTGCTGGCGCAGGCGGCGGCGCAAGACGGCTACCGCGCCGATGTGGCGCTGTTTCCGGATGGCGAGCCTCAGCCCCGCCTGGACGACAGGCCGGTGGCGCAGATCCGATTTATCAAGGACGGTGCAACCGTTGCTGATCCCCTTTTCGCCCATGTGCTGGAACGCCGGTCCAACAAGGAGGCGTATGATATTTCCCGTCCCGTAGAAACGGGCATTCTCGGTCAGATCGCGAGCGCTGCAACCACCAGCGGGATCGGCTACACGACGGAGGCAGCTAAGATCGCCGAACTACGCGGCCGCACCTGGGACGCGATGTGGACCGAGGCGACCACGCATGCGACGATGAAGGAGAGCGTCGACCTGATGCGGATTGGCCGGCGCGAGATCGAGGCCAGTCCGGATGGCATCGATCTTGGCGGAGCGTTTATAGAAGGTCTCGCGATGGCGGGTATGTTAACCCGCGAATCGCTGCTCGATCCGCAATCATCGGCGTTTCAACAACAGATTCCGATTCTCAAGGCTCCGTTCGACACTGCCATGGCTTTCCTTTGGGTGACGACACCGGGTAACGCCAGGGCCGACCAGATCCGCGCCGGGCGCGACCATGTACGGCTGAATCTCGCCGCGACCGGTCTTGGCGTCGGCCTCCATCCTCTCTCTCAGTCCCTACAGGAATTCGAGGCGATGAAGCCGCACTATGAAGGCATGCGCGCGACGCTCGGGATAAAGCCGTCGGACACGCTGCAAATGTTGGTTCGGCTAGGCTATGGTCCGGCGTTGAAGGGCGGCCCGCGCTGGCCCTATGAGACGAGGATCAAGGGCGCATGACGGCAAGCGAAGAAGACATACAGCTTCTTTTCCGGTTCCTGAACGAGATCGGCATCGTCGCTCAATTGTCCGGCGCCGCCTTTGAGAAGGTCATGCCCGGCGGCATGACGCTTTCGCAGTTCGTCGTGCTGAACCATCTGACGCGTCTCGGTGGCAACCGCACCCCGTTGCAGATCGCGCGCGCGGTGCAGGTGACGAAGGGCGCCATGACCAACACGATCGGCCATCTGGAACGCGCCGGCTTCATCGCCGTCGTCCCCGATGCGGTCGATGGGAGGTCCAAAAGGATCGACATCACCGAGCCGGGCAGACGCGCGCGCGCCGCAGCGATCAAGGCTGTTGAGCCTGAACTGCGCGCCGTGGCCGGGGCGGTGTCGACTCGGGAGATCGCCGAAGCCCTGCCCACGCTGGAACGTGTTCGAGCCTTTCTGGATCGACGCCGAAACGGCTGACTTATTCCGATCGTTAGTCTCACGGATGCGTTACTGGACCGTGTTCGTCTGCCGCCTATGTTTTTTGGCGTCCAGCAGTCGAAATCGGGAGCCAGACATGACCAAACCGCAAATCACCCAAGCGATGATCAACGCCTATGACGACTACACGCATCTGACGCTCGACCGGCGCGGGTTCATGGAAAAGCTGACCAAACTGGCTGGATCGGGAGCGATGGCTGCGGCGATCGCGCCGATGCTCGCCGCAAATTCGGCTCAGGCGCAGATCGTGCCCGAGGACGATGCGCGCGTAAGCGGAGAGGATATTACCTGGCCCGGTGATGGCGGCGAGATGAAAGGCTATCTCGCCATGCCCGCGGATGCCGCCGGCAAGCTTGGAACCGTGATCGTGATCCACGAGAATCGCGGCCTGAACGCCCACACCAAGGACGTGGCCCGGCGCATGGCGCTGGAAAGTTTTGTCGCGCTCGCGCCGGACTACCTGTCGCCGATGGGCGGCACGCCGGCCGACGAGGAAAAGGCGCGCGAAATGTTCGGCGAGCTCGACCCGGCCAAGACCGCCGCCAACGGCGTGGCGACGATCGCCTTCCTCAAAGCCCATGAAGCCGGCAACGGCAAGGTCGGCGCGGTCGGCTTCTGCTGGGGCGGCGGCACGGTGAACAATCTCGCGGTCGCTTCACCCGACCTCGATGCCGGCGTCGCCTATTACGGCTCGCAGGCGAAGGCCGAGGACGTGCCCAAGATCGAGGCGGCTCTGCTGCTGCACTATGCCGGGCAGGACGAGCGCATCAATGCCGGCATCGACGCGTACAAGGCGGCGCTGGAAGCGGCGGGCAAGGAGTTCACCATCCACATTTACGAGGGCGCGCAGCACGCCTTCAACAACGACACGTCGGAGGCGCGCTACAGCAAGGAGGCCGCCGATCTTGCCTGGAGCAGGACGGTGGCATTCTTCAAGGAGAAGCTCGCCTAGCCAAAATTCACCAGAGGCGGCCTGCAAATCGCTGATCTGCGCTTCCGGTGCTCGTATCCAACGTACGCACCGCTTACGCGCCCGTCTTCGACTCCGGCTCTCCCTGAGGTGAATTTCAGCAAGTCTCGTCGATCAGTATTGTGAATTGCGCGGCGTTTACACCGCCAGCGCCGGCTTGTGGATGGCTACGCCGCGCATGACCAGCTCTATTCCGGCAAGATCGGCGAGGGCCGGCATCTGCGCCAGAACCACGATGCCGATGATCGTCGCGCTGAGCGGCAAAAGCGAAAGCATCAGCGCGAACCTCGCCCGCGGCAGGCGCGCCATGGCCCGGTCGATCCGGCGGCGTTGGGCCTGCCGCTATCGGCCTGGCTGAGGATAAGGTCGGTGCCCGGCCAACTCTCGGTGGTGGCGGACATCATCCGGTCGATTCCCGAAATCGTCAGTTGCGACCGGGTGTCGGGAGATGATTGCTTCATCGCCCGCGTGCATGTCGCATACGGCTCTCGAAGCGGTGATCGACCGCATCATCCCCCACGCCATGACGAATACGGCGATCGTTCAATCTTCGCCGGTCGCGTTGCGCCTGCCGATGCTGGATTGACGCCGTTTCGCTTAGGCTGACTTGCGCTTGATACCGATGGAGCGGCCGGCGCGCTCAGGCGTGGGCAGCACGGCATGGGTGGCGCGCATGATTTCGACCTTTTTCATGACATCGGCGGGGAATGGGGCGACCTTCGGGCCGCTCATGTCGATATGCAGCGACAGGCTTTCGGAGGTCGCGGCGAGCCAGCCTTCGGAATGGCGGATTTCCTGCCAGGCGCGCAGGCGCTTCTCGTCATTGTCGAGAAGCTGGAAGGTGACGGTGACGCTGTCGCCGAGGTGGAGTTCGCGCACGTAACAGACATGCACCTCGGCCGTGTAGATGGTCATGCGGCGGTTGGCCGCGTAGTCGGGGCCAAACCCCATCGCCTCGAAGGCCTCGTCGCTGCAACGGTCGAACAGCACATTGTAGTAGGCCATGTTGAGATGGCCGTTATAGTCGATCCAGTCCTTCTCGATGTCCATGATGCGGGAGACGAAAGGGGCGGGCAGAGTCATGAGGGTTCCGCAACGGTTTGAAATTCGATGAGGATTAGTGCAAACCGGGGATAGTATCCAGCGGTTCTGTTCGGATTTGAATTGCCCCCTCATCCGGCCGCTACGCAGCCACTTCTCCCCGGTGGGGAGAAGTGGCTGGCCCAGCCGGCCCAAAAAAAGCAGGAAATCATGGCTCTCAGCGACCTGACCATCGTCGAACGCAACGAAGAGGGCATAGCGGCCGCGCTCGGCATCCTGAAACAGCGGTTCGGCGAGCGGTTCCAGACCGGCCAGGCGATCCGCGACCAGCACGCGCATACGACCACCTACATTCCCGCTCAGGCGCCGGACGGCGTGGCCTTCGCTGAAAACGCCGACGAGGTGCAGGAGATCGTGAAAACCTGCGCGGCGCATCGCGCGCCGGTGATCGCGTTCGGGGTCGGCACCTCGCTCGAGGGTCATGTCAACGCGCCGGGCGGCGGCGTCTGCATCGACCTGTCGCGCATGAACCGGGTCATTTCCGTCAACGCCGAGGATCTGGATTGCACGGTGGAAGCTGGCCTGACCCGCATCGAGCTGAACACGCATCTGCGCGACACCGGGCTGTTCTTTCCGATTGATCCCGGAGCTAACGCGACGCTGGGCGGCATGGCGGCGACGCGGGCCTCGGGCACCAATGCGGTGCGTTATGGCACGATGCTCCACAATGTGCTGTCGCTGACGGCCGTGATGGCCGATGGAAACGTGGTTACAACCGGCGGGCGGGCGAAGAAAAGCTCTGCCGGTTACGACCTGACGCGGCTGCTGATCGGTTCGGAAGGCACGCTTGGCATCATCACCGCGCTGACGCTGAAGCTGCAGGGCATACCGCAGGCGATATCGGGCGGGGTGTGCCCGTTTCCGAGCATCGACGCGGCCTGCCAGGCTACCATCGCGACGATCCAGAGCGGTGTGCCCGTGGCGCGCATCGAACTGGTAAACGCCTTGCAGATGCGCGCCATGATCAACTATTCGCAACTCGACTATCCCGAAGGACCGTGCCTGTTCGTGGAATTTCATGGCAGCGATGCGGGGGTTGCCGAGCAGGCCGAAACTTTCGGCGAGATCGCGGCGGAATTCAGCGGCGGACCGTTCCTGTGGACCAGCGTGGCGGAGGAGCGCACGAAACTGTGGAAGGCGCGGCACGACGCCTACTGGGCATCGCTGACGCTCAGGCCCGGCGCGCGCGGGCTTTCGACGGATGTCTGCGTGCCGATCTCGCGGCTCGCCGACTGCATTGCCGAGACCGAAGCCGACATCGCGGAAATGGGGCTGATCGCGCCGATCGTCGGCCATGTCGGCGACGGCAATTTTCATGTGCTGGTGCTGATGGACGTGAACGACCCCAAGGAAGTCGCGGCGTCGGAGGAGTTCGTGGCGAGGCTGAACATGCGCGCCATCGGCTTGGACGGCACCTGCACCGGCGAGCATGGCATCGGGCAGGGCAAGATGGGATTCATCGGCCACGAACTCGGCCATGGCGTCGAGATGATGCGGGCGATCAAACGCACGCTCGATCCTGATAATATTCTCAATCCGGGCAAGATTTTCTCGTAGAAACCTTTGCGAATTCTACTCTGGCGGGCATATGACACGATTGCCCGCGCTTCCGGTGCTCACGGACCTGACTAATTTTCCACGATCGTCACGCCGCCCCTCATCCGCCTGCCGGCGCCTTCTCCCCGTATAGTGACGGGGAGAAGGGAGATGACCGCAATCGCCTCTTTATCAACACGCCGATCGGCGTAAACTGGCGAACGATTCCAGGCGAAGCGCCAAGGAGCGATGCTGGCCCGACTTTTCGTGATTTTCGGTGGATTGTTCGTGCTGGCGCTGACCGTGGCGCTGGTAGGGCCTTACTTCGTCGACTGGACCGGATACCGCGCCGATTTCGAGCGCGAGGCGAGCGCCGTGCTCGGCCGCACGGTGACGGTGGAGGGCGAGGCCGAAGCGCGGTTGCTGCCGTTTCCGTCGGTGACGTTTTCCGATGTTTCGGTGGGCGGCGGCCCCGGCGGCGAGCCGGCCATGACGATCGAGACATTCTCAATGGACGCCGAACTCGCGCCCTTCATCAGCGGCGAGTTCCTGATCTTCGATATGCGGCTGGTCAGGCCGAAGGCGACGATCGACATCGCCGCCGACGGCACCGTCGACTGGGCGGTGCGGCCCTCCTCCACGCCGTTCGACGCCTCGCGCATCACGCTCGAAAACCTGACAGTGACGGAAGGACAGATCGCGATCCGCCATGCGGCAAGCGGGCGAACGCATCTGATCTCGGAGATCAACGCGGACATTTCCGCCAAATCGCTTGCCGGTCCATGGCGGATGGATGGAACGGCGCGGCTGGACGGCATTCGCACGACGCTCGCCGTATCGACCGGCACGGTCAACGAGACCGGGAGCATGCCGCTCCGGATCACGGCCGATCCGGCGATCTATCCTTTCGGGGTCGAAGCCGATGGCAGCGTTCGCTTCGAAGACGGCGCCCCCGTTTACGCTGGAACATTCAGGGCGCGCGGCAAGCAGAAACCCGGCGCGGCGGGCGCGAAGCCGCCGGTCGACCAGCCGCCGGGCTACCGTCTGAACGGGCAGTTTTCGCTCGGCCATGAGCACCTCTCGGTCGACGAATTCCTGTTCGAGACTGGGCCGCTGGACAATCCCTATTCGGCGGAGGGGCAAGCCTTTGTCCAACTCGGGGCCGAGCCGAGCTTTTCCATATCGGCCGATGGCGCTCAAATGCAGCTCGACCAGGCGCTCGGCGAAGAGGCGTCCGCCACGGCCATGAGTTTCAGCGAGCGGGTCGAGGCGCTCGAATTGTCGTTCGCCTCGCTGCCCAAGCCCACCATTCCGGGCGTCGTCAAGGTCAATCTGCCGGCGTTGGTGGCCGGCGACACGACAATCCGCGAAATCAGCCTTTCGGCCGAACCGGCCGAGTGGGGCTGGACGGTGAAATCGCTCGCCGCGACGCTGCCCGGCCGCACCCGGCTCGAAGCCGATGGAAAGCTGAGCACGACCGGCGATCTCGGTTTTTCGGGATCGCTGCTTCTGGCGGTCGGCCAGCCCTCCGGTTTTGCGGCATGGCTGTCGAACGATGTCGACGACGCCATCCGCAGGCTGCCGGCGGCCGGTTTTCGAGCAGACGTGGAGTTGACGGCGCAGCGGCAGAGCTTTGCCGATCTGGAATTGGTTCTGGGCGATGCGGTGTTCCGGGGGCGGGCGGAGAGCACCCAGCCGCGTAATGCCAGGGCTTCCTCGGCTCTGACGCTTGAGGGCGGCGCGCTCGACGTGGACGGACTTGCCGCGTTCGGCTCGCTGTTCGTCAGCGACAGTGGCGAGAACCGCTTCGCCGAGCGCGACCTCGATTTCAGGATCAAGGCTGGGCCGGTGAATGCGGGCGAGATCTCGGCGGAGAGCGTCGACACCTCGCTGCGGTTGCGCGAGGGATTGCTCGAAATCGACCGGCTGTCCATCGGCGGGCTGGAGGGCGCGTCGATCAGCGCCATTGGGACCATCTCCGGCTTTCCCGAAAAACCTGTCGGCAATCTTGACGCCACAATCGTGTCCGGCGATCTGGCGCCGCTGCTCGCGGCCGCCGCTGAGCGCTATCCCGAGCAGCCGCTTGTCCAGGGCTTGCAGAGCCGCGCTGCCGGCCATGCGGATCTGTTCACGGATGCGCGGGTGAATCTGATGGCGAGCGCCGCCGAAAACGACGACGGCTCGACCGGCGTGGCCGTCAGCCTGCAGGGCAAGGCGGGGGATACGGAGTTTACGGCGACGCTGTCCGGCGAGGGCGTGCCGTCTGCGGCAGACGAGGCGCGGATCTCGCTCAGGCTCGATGCGCGCAACGACGATGCGACGCAGCTTCTGGCGCTGTACGGCCTGCCCGTGCTGCCGCTCGGTGTGACCGGTGCGGGCGAGACCGTCCTGTCCGTCGACGGAAGCCTTGGCGGCAGACTTAAGATGGCGGCCAGCCTGACCGGCCCGGATTTTTTCGCGAGCTTCGATGGCGCGGTCGCCTCGGGCGCCGGGCCGATCGCCGCGAAGGGGACCATCAGTCTCGAAGCATCCGATCTGGAGCCCTGGATGATGACTTCGGGCCTCGCCATGCCCGGAATGGGGGTGGGCCTGCCTGTCGAGCTTCGCGCCGAAGCCGATTATTCCGACGGCCTGCTCGTGCTGACCGGGATCGAGGGGATCGTAGACGAGGAAGCGGTTTCCGGCGATCTGAATGCGGTGATCAAGGCCGGCAAGCCGCATTTTACCGGCGCGCTGGCGCTCGACCTGGTCGATTTCGACATGCTGGCCACGATGCTGCTGGGCGAGGCGGCGGTCGCGGGGGGCGAGGAGGGCTGGCCATCCGCGCCGTTATCGCAAAAATCCTCGGCGCCGTTCACCGCCGATGTTACCATCGCTGCGGCAAATGTTTCGGCAGGCGCATTGGCCCCGGCCCACGACGCCAATCTGTCACTGCGGCTCGACGACGAGGGCATTCGCGTGTCGAATCTGTCGGCGAAGCTTTATGGCGGCGAAATCACCGGGCTGTTCGAGCTTAAGAACAGCGGCGGCACCGCACTTTTTTCAGGTCAGATGACGCTTAACGGCGCCGATCTCGAAACCGCGCTCGGCACAGGCGGCGTCACGGGTGTCGGGGATTTTTCGGCGGCTCTGTCGTCCAGCGGCAAATCGGTCGGAGGGCTGATTGCCGCGCTGTCCGGTTCGGGAACGGCAGCCCTTCGCTCGCTCGTCATCGCTGGCATGAACCCGGCCGCGCTCTCGCGCTACATCACCGAGGCGGACCGAACCGACATAGATGCGGCAAAGACCGCCGTGTTCGCGCCGGCAATCGCGGCCGAGGGCGTATTTGAGGCGGCGCCGGTCGAAATCGCCTTCACGGTCGCCGGCGGCGTGCTGCGGGCCCCGCCCGTCACGCTGGTCAACCCGGCCGCGTCGATTGACGCGAATTTGCAGGCCGACCTGAACACCGGCACGGTGGCCGTCAGCGGCACGGTCGCCTATAGGCCCGGCGAGGAGGCATTGGTCGGCTCGGAACCGGCCGTTCGTTTCAGACTGGACGGCCCGCTCGAAGCGGCAGCGCGCAGCTTCGACACCGAACCGCTGGCGCAGTTTCTGACCCAGCGGGCGCTCGAAATCGAACAGGCGCGCGTGGAAGCGATGCAGGCAGACCTTCTCGAAAAGCAGCGGCTGCGACGCGAGGTGCGCTATTACGCGGCGCTGCAGAACGAGCGCGAGCGCGCCAATGCGGAACTGCGGCGGCAACAGGAGGCGGCGCGGCTCGAAGCCGAGGCCGACGCAAGGCAAAAAGCGGTAGAAGAAAGGCTGGCTGCTGAAGAAAAGGCCGAGGCCGAAAGGCAGGCGCGGCTGGAGGCAAGCCAGGAAGCCGCTCGGGCGGCCGAACGCGAGGCCGAACGCCGCCAGGCCGTGAAGGC
>JBGTLX010000040.1:0-3186 GCA_041743855.1 Rhizobiaceae bacterium
ACCCGGGCGCAGCGCCGCCAGCTTCGCCGCCAAGCCCCGCGCCGACATCGCCCTGGGCGCGCGCGTGTTCCACGACAAGTTCGGCTATGGCACCGTGGAGGGGCAGGAAGGCAACAAGCTCGAGATCGCCTTCGAAGCGAGCGGCACCAAACGCGTGCTCGACAGCTTCGTGAAGCTGGCTTGAGCGACACACCGATTGCGGTGGACGTTGGGCATCGGAGCAGCCGGGCCACAAGGAAAGCTACCGGTCAGGCAAATCCCAATCCTCCAGCCCCAGTTCCCGCACGGTTTCCTCTCCATAGGGGAACCAGCGCGCATTGGCTTCATATTCGTCGGCAATTTCCGGATCGTCCTCCGAGCCGGACGCCGCCAGGTCGCCGCGTTTGTGGTAGACGAGATCGGGGCGCCGCCGCCGCCATCCATCCAGCCTATATATCTCGGAAGGACTGGCGCCGATCAGGTCGCGAAAGTCGCGCAGGAAATGGGCTTGATCGCAATAGGGCAAGTCGGCGCCCAGCTTGCCGAATTGCAACGGCCCCTCTTCTTCTTCATCGCGCCAGTCGAGATAGGCCAGCCTAAACAGACGAAGCAGCAGCTTGGGCGCAATGCCGAAGCGCCTTTTGCAATCGCGCTCGAGCGTCCGCGTGCTGACGCCCAGCCTCTCGGCGGCATCGGCGACAGCGATCGTGCCGCGGGTGACATGGGCGATGAAGCGGAACTTCTCGCCAGGCCCATCGGGATGAGCATTTTCGAGCAGCGAGAGGAAAGCCTGGTCGAGCACAGCGACGCGCGCCTCGAGCGTGGCCGGCGCGGCGTCGAGCGCATGGCCGATCGAGACCATTTCCGGAAAGCTGTTGTGGCCAGCCTCGATGATGGTCCCGGCATGCCGCTCGCCGTCGAGCCCGAACAACCGGTAAAACGCGCCCGTCCGGAAGCTAATGTGCAGGATGTCGCCCTCGCCCTTGTCGCAAAGAACGAACGGTTTCTGGTGGTAAATGCAGAAAACGCAGGCGCTCGCGATCGCCCGCCCGTCCATGGAAAACGGCACGCGGTCGAGGTTGAACGCCAGCTGCCGCGAAGGCCAGATCGGCACCTGTTCGGCGGCGCCATTGGTGATCTCATAGCGCCAAATTTCGCCGATCAGGCGAATATCGGGAAGGAAGACGCGATCCGTCACGCGCCGATAATGGCGCGCGCGGTTTTCCTGTCAATCGGAGAGGTTTATCCCTTCCCTAACGATCAGGCGGCGGCGGGCCGCATATTCGTGTCTCCCAGCGTGCCTTCCTCGATGAATTCGCGCCTGCCGTCGCTGAGGCCCTCGCGCTCGTAGAAATCGTAGCCGCGCAGCCAGCGGATGCCGAGCAGCACGCCCAGAAAGGGAATCAGGCTGCCGGACATGACGATCGCCGCGACAACCATGGTGGATTGTTCGGCGTTGGGCACAAAGCCGCTCGCCTGCAGCCCGATGCCCAGCAGAAACGCCACCGCAGCTCCGCCGATCTTCGCCACCAAGCTGTATATCGTCATGTACACGCCCTGGCGCTGCCGGCCCGACTGGCGCGCATCATAATCCGCGATATCGCCCAGCATGGCGTAATTGACCGTGGCGGCACCGCCAGCCAGCCCTCCCCAGATCACCAGGCCGAAGAAGAACGGATAGCCGAAGAGCAGCGACAATGGCGCCGCCACGAATGCCGCAAGCCACATGTAAAGCCCGATCGTCCAAATCCTCTTCATGCCGAGGCGCGGGATCAGCGCCAGCCAGCCCGGCTGCGCCACGATGGAGACCACGAGGTAGGCGATAAAGATGATCGCAATCCGGTCCGGCCGGTCGAGGACATAGGTCATCAGATAGGGCACGCTGAAGGCAAGACTGGTGAAGGCGAAGGTTTCCGCCAATTGCACCCCGATGATCCGGCGATGATAACCCACGCCCAGCACTTCGCGCATCATCCGCCAGACATTGCGCTCGACCGTCTTATGTTCGGCCGGCAATTCCTTCAGAAAAAGACCCATTCCGACAGTAGCGGCAGCCAGCGCAATCCCAGCGCCGATGAACCAGGGAGCGCCGGCGGCGCGCGCGTCGGGACTGTTGATCAGATCCTGTATCACGAAATTGGCGGCGATCGCGAAAGGCAGGCCGACAATCAGGCCGATGACATAGAACCAACTCCGCCGTTCGGGCGTCTGGCCCAGTTCGACACCCAGCGCGAGCATCGGCACGTTGCGCAAGGTCGACGCGGTTTCGTAGACGAGAAGGAGCAGACCGAGCCAGATAATGGTGCCGGCCGCCGACAGGTTTTCCGGCGGCAGCCACACCGCTCCGTACAGAACGAGCCCCAAGCCGCCGGCGATGATGAACGGCTTGCGGCGACCGAAGCGGCTCTTGCTCCGGTCGCTCCACGCTGCGAGCGCAAGATCCGTTACGCCATCGTAAATGCGCGCGAAAGCGAGAAGCGCGCCGACGGCCACGGGGGCAACCAGCAAAACATCGGTCAGATATATGAAGAAATAATTCTGGAACAGCACCGAGACGACGGCTGCGGGAATCACAGTTACCGCCCAGAACCAGGTGACCCGCCGATAGGCGAGCCGCGCATCGGTCGTGTAAACGCTCATCGATTGCCCCCCCTTGACGTGTCGTATACCGCAAGAAGCCGGATCATTAGGAAGCGGCTCTGGTGAACGAATGCTCAGTTGGCGATAACGGCCTCTCGTACGATCCCTCGCATACGCATCGTGCCGCCGACGAGGCCGAAGCCAAGGATCATCATCGCCCAGGTGGCGGGCTCGGGGACGGCCGCATCAACATTGGCGAGCCTAATCGTGAGCGTGCCGTCGGGGGCGCCCGGAGACAAATCCGATCCAGTCAACGCAAACGTTCCCGTCAGGAAAGAAGGATCGGCGGGAGGGCCGGTGAAAAGCTGCGGGCCATCGAACAGAAAAGGAGAGCCGGACAACAAGAACCCGAATCCTCCGCCGATATCGCTGGTCCGGAAAAGCAGGTCGACAGTGCCGACCAAGCCGGTGTCATTGGTCACGGAAACGCCCGAAATCCCGAAGAAAAAGACATCGCTCTCGTCCGGGACGGGGGCGCTGTCGAGCGTGAAGCTGCTGCCATTGAACTCGAACAGCAGCGCCGCCGCCGCTGCGGGCGCGGCGGCGAGCATGCTGCCAGCGAGCACC
>JBGTLX010000041.1:0-5615 GCA_041743855.1 Rhizobiaceae bacterium
CCAACGCGTCGTGACAGGCCTGAAGTGCGGCCCTGTGCTTCGGACTTCTTTTGCCCGGCCAGTTGTTGAGCAGGAAATCCGATACGTCCTGGGCTGTCCTCAAGACTTTTTGCTGGGCCGGCGAACCGAACTTTACGGTGACCGGAACATCGAAGCGATCATTTTGCATCGCCGCTCATACGCTATCGTAGGCCTCAAAGCGAGAGCGAACCGGATGCGCGCTGCGCCATCGTCGGCGAGCACCCGTCTATTGGCAGACGACGCGCACCCGCTCGCCAGGCTTGCTCCGGTCAAGGCACGCCAGATTGGCCTTTGGACCTAGCCGCACCGGGCCGGTCTTTGGGCGCTCCTTCGCGGTGCGAACGCGCGGCGTTGACGCTTGCCGCTCCGGGACCGGCGGGAATTGCGAAGCAAAAACGGGGGCTGGTTCGGCCCGACGGGGTTTCCAGCGTGCCCAGGACGGCAAAAGCGACGATACGGCCGGCGGTTTCTTCAGGACGACGGTTCCATCCGACGTGCGCGAGCAGGCGCCGAGCGGTACCAGTCCGGCGCAGACCAGGACGGCAAAAGCAACGCGGCGCAAGCCTGCCGTTTCGCGGCGTCTGCTCCAGTCGGGCATTTTCATGGCTTCTCGTCGCGTCACATTCGGTTTTTTTAAGGGCGAAACGCAAGAGGACAAAACTGCAGGCTCTTCGGGATGGCCCTCTGTTGGGCGGCCAGCCGCGGATGCGACTGACGAAGGCAGGGCAACCGCGCCTTAACCGAAGGGTGTCCGAAAGTAAAGGTTAAGACGGGGGTTAAGGCCTTGTAAACGCGTTTCAATCATGGTGGCCAGCACTTGATGGGCGGCGTGGGGCGAAGCCAATCGAGTTCGTCATTTGCCTGTTGTGCGTATTGTCATAGTGTTCCTGATGGTGAGCAGCTTTGCGCTGGTCTTCGCGGAGGTGGTGCGCCTGTCCGATCACGCGATCAGGCCGCGGCCAACCGCATCGAAATGTGGAAACGCCGCCACCACGCCATGTGCAACGCGGCGTTCGCTTTGATCCTTTTCGCGGGCTCGCGGTGAGGGCTGGTGCCCCCGGACGGAATCGAACCGCCGACCTTCGGTTTACAAAACCGCTGCTCTACCAGCTGAGCTACAAGGGCACGGCGCTCCGGTTAGCATATTCGCCGCGCCAGTAAAGTCAAAAGTCGGGCAGGCGCCGGACCGGACTGGCTGCGCTGCTCCCGTAAGCGAAGGCCGCCGTTCCCTGTGGGCGAGAGCGGGCCGGGGATGCAAACAGGACTCGAAACCGCCGAGAACCGCTATTACATCAAACCGGTGTGAACTCGCTGGTCCCACTGGAGCTGACAGATGCTCAGATTTGTCGTGATTGCGTTTATCGTCGTTGCAGTCTGGGTCCTTCTGCTCAAGCTGTTTCGCGAGATGAAAAGCGAAAATGTCGACTGGACCGGCCTGGCGGTTATCGCTGGCTTCATCACGCTGGCCTTCTATCTCCGTCACGTTACAGGGATGGGCTAGTTTCGCCCATTCGCCGATCTTTTGCGGATGGCGGACCGTTCCCGGTCTCGACACACGGGCATGCGGAAATCCGCGTCCAAAAATCAAAAAGACTTTCGAACCTTTTTCCCGGCCGGCGCGACTGATGATCATGAGGCGGATGGACGCCTCCGCAAAGGATCACAGGAGATCGTCATGTCGCTCAGGACCAAGCTCGTTTCCACCCTCGTTTCCCTCACCATCGCCGCCGGCGCGATCACAGCCACCGCCCAGCCATCGGCCGCCCATCATCTGTCGCCGGGCGAGGCTGCGGCGATCGCCGGCATCGGCGGCTTCATCATCGGATCGGCGATCGCCAACTCGCGCAGGGACCGCTACCCGGACCACCGCCGGATGAGTTCCTGGGAACGCCACGTGCAGCGCTGCTACGACCGCTACCGGACCTACGACCACGAGACCGACACCTATGTCGGTTACGATGGATACGAGCATCTTTGCCGGCTTTGAGAGGAGGTGATCCAACCGACCATGATGAGAAGGGGCGCCCCCGGCGTCCCTTTCCGTCGTTCGACGAGCGATGATCCCGACTTTCAATACAGTTGAAATCGGCCCACACCGCGGGCCGGCCAAGGATTTCTTATGCGTCCGGCTGGCCGCCGATCATTCTTGTGACCTCGGCCGCGGCATCGCGCACCAGCGGCCCGATATCGCCGGCCCGCTCCGGCGTGACGCGCACCGTCGGGCCGGATACCGAAACGCCCCCGACCGGCTCGCCGAACTCGTTGAAGATCGCCGCCGCCACGCAGCGCATGCCGGGATGGCGCTCCTCGTCGTCGACCGACCAGCCGCGCGTTCTTATCTCGTCCAGGTCGCGGGCGAGAGCCGTCGGATCGGCCAGCGTTTTCGGCGTAAAGGCCTCCAGCCCCGCCTTGCGGATGATGATGCCAACGCGCTCGGCGGGCAAATGGGCAAGGATGGCCTTGCCGATGCCGGACGCATGAAAAGTGCTGCGCGTGCCCGGCCGGAAAAAGGCGCGGATGGCCTGATGGGTTTCCACCTGGCTGACGAAGACAACGCAATCGTCCTCGGCGACGCCGAGATTGGCGGTCTCGCCCGTCGTCTCCATCAAATGCTGCATCATGGCGCGGGAGCGGTCGACAAGGTTGCGGCGGCGCAGGAAGGCCGAGCCCATGCGGTAGGTCTCCACACCGACGGACCAGAGCTGGTCGGTCTGGGCGAACTCGACCATGCCGTGGTTGGCCAGCGTCGTCAGCATGCGATAGGCGGTCGAGGGGGGGCCAGCCCACATTGTTCGGCGATTTCGGTGAGCGACAGGCCGTCGCCGGCCGCAACGATTGCCAGAATGCGCAGCGCGCGGTCGAGCGACTGCACCGACGCGGCATCCGGCGAAGGCTTGAAGGCGCGCGGGCGGCCGCGCTGGCGTTTTTCGCTCTGGTCCATGGCCGCGATGCTTATCGAAAAGCGCGCAAACCGCCAGAGCAATCCTGAAAAAATATTTCATTATGTTGCTGAGCAAAAAGCAGAAAATGATAAATGACGAGAAATCAGGCTGTTGCGGCCATATCCTAAAAATGAAAAACTATTTTGAAAAAATTGCGCAAACAGGCCCGCGATGGCAAGATGAGGCCTCACAGTCCAGTTGGGAGCAAGATCATGGCCAGGATGCGCGCCGTCGATGCGGCAGTTCTCGTGCTCGAAAAGGAAGGGATCGATTGCGCCTTCGGTGTGCCTGGCGCGGCGATCAATCCGCTCTATTCAGCGCTGAAAGCGCGGGGATCGGTTCGCCACATTCTGGCGCGCCATGTCGAGGCCGCCTCGCACATGGCCGAGGGTTATACCCGCGCCAAAGCGGGCAACATCGGGCTGTGCATCGGCACGTCGGGACCGGCCGGCACCGACATGATCACCGGGCTGTATTCGGCGTCAGCCGATTCGATCCCGATGCTCTGCATTACGGGGCAGGCGCCTAGGGCGCGGCTGACCAAGGAGGACTTCCAGGCCGTCGACATCGCCGCCATCGCCGCGCCGGTGTGCAAATGGGCGGTCACCGTCATGGAGCCTTATCAGGTGCCGATGGCGCTGCAAAAGGCGTTCCATCTGATGCGCTCGTCGCGGCCGGGGCCGGTGCTGATCGACCTGCCGGTCGACGTCCAGCTTGCCGAGATCGAGTTCGACATCGACGCCTACGAACCGCTGATCCCGTTCAAGCCGACGATGAGCAGGGCGCAGGCCGAAAAGGCGCTGGCCATGCTGAACGCGGCCGAAAAGCCGCTGATCGTCGCCGGCGGCGGCATCATCAACGCCGACGCGTCGGACCTGTTGATCGAATTCGCGGAAATCATCGGCGTTCCGGTCATTCCGACGCTGATGGGCTGGGGGACCATACCCGACGATCACCGGTTGATGGCCGGGATGTGCGGGCTGCAGACCTCGCACCGCTACGGCAATGCGACGATGCTGGAATCAGACTTCGTGCTTGGCATCGGCAACCGCTGGGCCAACCGGCATACAGGGTCGGTGGACGTCTACACCAAGGGAAAAAAATTCATCCACATCGACATCGAGCCAACACAGATCGGCCGCGTGTTCGCGCCGGATTTCGGCGTCGTCTCGGATGCGGGCGCTGCGCTGAAGATGCTGCTCGATGTCGCCACCGAGTGGAAGACGGCCGGAAAGCTGCGCGACTGGTCGGGCTGGGCTAAGGAATGCCAGGCGAAGAAAAAGACGATGAAGCGCAAGACGCATTTCGACCAGACGCCGCTCAAACCCCAGCGCGTCTATGAGGAGATGAACAAGGCGTTCGGGCGCGACACGACCTATGTCACCACGATCGGCCTCTCCCAGATCGCCGGGGCGCAGTTCCTGCACGTTTACAAGCCGCGCAACTGGATCAATTGCGGGCAGGCGGGTCCGCTCGGCTGGACGCTGCCGGCAGCGCTTGGCGTACGCGCCGCTGACCCGGACCGCGACATCGTCGCACTGTCGGGCGATTATGATTTCCAGTTCATGATAGAGGAGTTAGCGGTCGGCGCGCAACACAGATTGCCGTACCTGCATGTGGTGGTGAACAATGCCTATCTCGGCCTGATCCGTCAGGCGCAGCGTGGCTTTTCGATGGATTTCGAGGTCGATCTCGCTTTCGAAAACATCAACCGCGAAGGCGACGCCGAGGCCGGCTACGGCGTCGACCATATCGCGGTCGCCGAAGCGATGGGCTGCAAGGCGATCCGGGTGAGAAAACCGGAGGAGTTCGCCGGTGCGTTCGATGAGGCGAGGCGGCTTATGCAGGAGCATCGCGTTCCGGTGGTTCTCGAAGTCATTCTGGAGCGCGTGACCAACATTTCGATGGGCGCGGAGATCGACAACATCGTCGAGTTCGAGGAACTTGCCGAGCGCCACGAGGACGCGCCGACCGCGATTCTCCTGCTCGACTGATCCTTCGAGGCTCGCTACCGCTCGCACCTCAGGATGAGGAGGCTTGTGCCATTTGCTTCGAAGCAAGAGAGCACGCGTCTGTTCCTGTGATAACAGGCAGCCACGGTCCTCATCCTGAGGTGCGAGCGGTAGCGAGCCTCGAAGGACGCACGGCAAAAGCAGACTTTAGAAAATTTGGAGTCCAAACAATGCCGAAATTTTCCGCCAATCTCTCCATGCTCTTTGCCGAGCATGAATTTCTCGACCGCTTCGATGCCGCGGCACGTGCGGGCTTCAAGGCGGTCGAGTATGTCGGCCCGTACGACCATGCGCCGGAGATGGTGGCGGAGCGGCTGAAGCGGAACGGGCTTGCGCAGGTGTTGTTCAATTTGCCGCCCGGCGACTGGGGCAAGGGCGAGCGCGGCATCGGCGCGCTGCCGGACCAGGTGGACGAGTTCAGGAAAGGCGTCGAAACGGCAATAATTTATGCGCAGGCGCTCGGCTGCCCGCAGGTGAATTGCCTCGCCGGCATCGCGCCCGACGGCATGGACAAGGCGCTGTTGGAGACGACCTTCGTCGACAATCTAAAATTCGCGGCCGACAGGCTGGAGCAGGCGGGCATAAAACTGCTGATCGAGGCGATCAACACGCGCGACATTCCGGGCTTCTTTCTCAACAC
>JBGTLX010000042.1:0-2603 GCA_041743855.1 Rhizobiaceae bacterium
TGGGAGGTCAACGACGACGCCACCGAATACACGCTCAAGGTCCGCCAGGGCGTCAAATGGAACAATGGCGACGATTTCACCGCCGATGACGTGGTCTTCAACATCACGCGCTGGTGCGACAAGAATTTCGAGGGCAACTCGATGGCCGGCCGCATGGCCACGCTGATCGACGAAGCCACCGGCAAAGCGCGCGACGGCGCCATCGTCAAGGTCGACGAGCAGACCGTCAAGCTGATGCTGCCGGCCTCCGACATTTCAATCATTGCGGGGATGTCGGACTATCCCGCGCTGATGGTGCATCGCGATTACGAGACATCGGGAAGCGATTTCGTCAAGAATCCGATCGGCACCGGCCCGTTCGAACTCGTATCCTATGAAACCGGCACCAAGGCGGTGGTCAAGCGCCGTGAGAACGGCGCATGGTGGGGTGGCGAGGTCCATCTCGACGGCATCGAGTTCATCGACTACGGCACCGAGGCGACGGCGATGGTCTCGGCCTTCGAATCCGGCGAGGTCGACACGAACTACGAAACCACGGCCGAGTTCGTCGAAATCATGGACGGGCTCGGGCTGGTAAAGTCCGAGGCTGTGACCGCCAACAACATCCTGGCGCGCACCAACGTCGCCAACAAGCCCTATGACGACCAGAAGGTCCGCAACGCGCTGCAACTGGCGGTCGACAACGCGACGGTTCTCAAGCTTGGCTACAACGACAAGGGCGTGGTCGGCGAAAACCACCACGTCTGCCAGATCCATCCCGAATATGCCGAACTGCCGAAGGTGCCGCGCGACATTGAGAAGGCGAAAGCGCTGATGACGGAAGCTGGCCAGATGGATTTCGAGCACGACTTCATCACGCTCGATCAGGACTGGCACAAGAACACCGGCGACACGATCGCCGCGCAGTTGCGCGAGGCAGGCTTCAAGGTGAAGCGCACCGTTCTTCCGGGCTCGACCTTCTGGAACGACTGGACGAAATATCCCTTCTCGATGACCAACTGGGCCCAACGGCCGCTGGGCATCCAAGTTATAGCGCTGGCTTACCGGTCAGGCGAGGCATGGAACGAAGCGGGCTATTCGAACAAGGAACTGGACGACAAGATCGCCGAAGCGCTGACCATCGCGGATGTCGACAAGCGCCGGGTCGTGATGGCCGATATCGAAAAGATAGTTCAGGATTCGGGTATCATCATCCAGCCCTATTGGCGCAACGTCTATGTTCACTCGGCCCAAAGGGTGAAAAACCACGCTGTCCATCCGTCGCTGATTCAGGACTTCACCAAGGTCTGGCTCGACAGCTGACCTCCCAGACGCCGAAGAGATCATTCCCGACGTCAGTCGCACGTCTGCCACCTTGTCGAAGCGAAAACGCCATGCCGTAAGCATTGTCGGCATGGCGTTTCGTCGACAACAAAGAGTTATTCACGACTCATCGGGTTTCACGAGACGGCAGAAAAGCGGTTGTTTTGATGTCGCGATGAATGACGAAACGGGTTGTGTGCTAGCTAAGGGTGGCAAGTACGATAACAGTTGTCGAGCTTACCGATCGTCAGCACGGGATTTCAGCTGACCGTGAACGAAGCGCCCAAACCTTTGACGACCCGCCAAAGCTTGAGCGCGCTGTTTGAGATCAATGGCCACGCGTTGCGGCTGGCACGGAGCCACGTCGACGAATCCGGCGACCACATTGTTGCCGGGTTGATCGCGCCCCGCCCGCAACTGATCTGCATCGGCGATCTCGACCCGCTGACACCGCCCGATGCGGTCGATCTCGCGCTGACGCAGACGCGCGCGGCCTACGCCGAAGCCGGTGCGGCCGACAAACTTCTCGTCCATCGCGAGGCGAATTTCGGGCATCAGGAGAGCCCCGAGATGCGCCGGACCACCTTGGCCTTCTTCCAGCGCCACCTCCAACAAGCTGACCCGCACTACGTCGCGGCAATGCGCAGGCCTGCCTGATCGAACAGATGCAGTTGGGTGGTATCGAACTTCAGGTCGACCGTATCGCCCGCCGCCACCGGGCTTTGCCCGGCGAGGACGGCGAGCATGGCGCGGTCGCCAGATATCCTGGTGTGGACGATCGTCTCGGACCCGAGCGCTTCGACCAGCGTCACCTTGGCGGTGACGTTTCCCTTGCCGGGTTCGGCGAGGCTGATGTGGTGCGGACGCAGCCCGAGCGTCGCGTCGCCGTCGCTCGCACTGAGGCCGTCGATCTTGAATGACGCCGAATCGGCAAGCGTGACGGTCGCTGGACCATCCCCGGAGGTTGTGACCCTGACCGGCAGCAGGTTCATGCGCGGCGCCCCGATGAAGCCTGCGACGAACAGGTTGGCCGGACGGTTGTAGAGGTCGAGCGGCGTGCCGATCTGCTCGATGCGGCCGGCCCGCAGCACGACGATGCGGTCGGCCAGCGTCATCGCCTCGATCTGGTCGTGCGTAACGTAGACCATCGTGGCCGACAGCCGCTCGTGCAGGGCAGCCAGCTCGGCGCGCGTCGAGATGCGCAGTTCGGCGTCGAGATTGGAAAGCGGCTCGTCGAGCAGGAAGGCGGTCGGATTGCGCACGATGGCGCGGCCGATCGCGACGCGCTGGCGCTGGCCGCC
>JBGTLX010000043.1:0-4646 GCA_041743855.1 Rhizobiaceae bacterium
GCGGCGCACGCCACCCCGCACGGCCAGCCCATCGTGCTTGCGCGCGATCCCTTGGGGCTCGCCGCCGGCGCTTAGGTCCCTGGAGCCTTCGCGGAACAAGACAACGATTTGCCGACTGTGGTAGGCAATGCTGCCGCGCCTATTCAGAGCAGCGGGCGGCGGTAACAGTCTTTACTCGCCTTTTGGTCATGGCCGTTCAAATGCCCTCATCGGTTTTCGCCTCTATTTGCTGCAAGGTCTCCTGGCTCGTCGCCGCGCTGCTTGTGATGGCGCTGCCTGTGTTGGCGCAGATTGCGCCGGCCCCAACGCCGCCGCCGGCCAAGGTTGACCAATTGATCCAGCTTCTGTCGGATCCGGCCGTCAAGGAATGGCTGGCCGGTCAGGTGAAGAGCGGAGCGACGCCGCCCGTGGCGATGGAACCTGCGCCGCAGGCGACCGGCGAAATGCAACGGTCGACCGTGTCCTTGGCGCTGGATCGCATCAAGCGCCACGTCGAGCGCATCGCCATGGCGGCGCCAGACTTGCCGCGCCAGTTCGAGCGAGCGCGTTCGATCACCATGCTGGAGTTTTCCGATCGCGGTCTTTTGGCGGTATTCCTGCTGATCGCGGTTTTCATCGCCGCAGGCATAGCGTTGGCGATGCTGGTGTTTCGCCTGACCGTTCGGTTCCGTCGGTGGCTGATCGCGCTGCCCAGAAATACTCCGCGTGGGCGCGCCAAGAAGATCGGCAGCCGCATTCTCTATTCGACGCTGCTGATCGCGGCATTTTCCGTCGGCAGCGCCGGCGTCTTCCTGATCTTCGACTGGCCGCCGCTGCTGCGCGAAATCGTGCTTACCTACCTGACGGCCGCGATCGTCGCCTGGGCGGCCAAGATGTACTTGAACGCGACATTGGTGACCTCCGAAATGCAGGTCGCGCATTCGCAGGAAGTTCGCGTCTTGCCGATCACCGATGAAACCGCAGACCATTGGGGGTGGTGGCTGGTCGTCATCATCAGCTGGTTCATCTTCATCGGCGCGACATTCGCGCTGTTGCCGACGCTTGGATTTACCTCTGACGGCGTGCTGACGCTGGCGATCCCGATCGGCGTCAGCCTGCTGGCGCTCGTCCTTGCAGCCGTTTGGCGGCGCCCGGCCAGTCGCCTGGACTATGATGACAGGCCACGACTCCTAAGCCGAACAGCCGCTTCGTGGCTGCTGACGGCCTATTTCGTGCTGCTGTTCCTCATCCGCACCAGCGGCGCCTTCACCCTTTTCTGGTTTGCTGTAGCCGCTTTCGCCTTGCCGGCCGCTATCAATCTGACACATCGGGCCGTGAATTATGTGCTGCGCCCGCCGACGCTCGATCCGGCCGAGCCGGAGCGGGATGCCGCGTTGACGCCGGCAGACCCAGCATCCGAAGGTCAGCTTACCCAAGCCGAGATCGACCCGGCGCTGCAGCCCATTCCGCCGGTCACTGTTGCCGTCGTCGACCGCGCCATCCGCATGGTGCTGATCCTGGCCGCCGCGTATCTGCTGGCGCGCGTCTGGGGCCTCGACATGTCCAGCATGCGCAACGAAGACCCAACCGTAACGCTGATCTTGCGGGCTGCGCTGAATGCGCTGGTTATCGTGCTTGCTGCCGATTTCGCCTGGAGCATCATCAAGGCGCTGATCCAGCGGAAGCTCGGCGGCGATGCTGGCGCCGCACTTGGCGAGGAAGCGCACTTCGTCGATCCGCAACAGGCTCGGCTGCGCACCTTGCTGCCGATCGTCCAGAACATCATGTTCGCGACGATCTCGATCCTTGCGATCCTGATGATCCTGTCGTCGATTGGCATCCAGATCGGACCGTTGATCGCCGGCGCCGGCGTGGTCGGCGTGGCCATCGGCTTTGGCGCTCAGACGCTGGTCAAAGACATCATCTCCGGCGTTTTTTACCTGCTGGACGACGCGTTTCGCGTTGGCGAATACATCACCAGCGGCAAATACATGGGCACTGTCGAAAGTTTCAGCCTGCGCTCGGTCAAGCTCCGGCACCATCGCGGCCCGCTATTCACGATCCCGTTCGGTGAACTGGGCGCCGTACAGAATCAAAGCCGCGACTGGGTAATCGACAAATTCAACATCACCGTCGGCTACGACACCGACCTCGAATTCGCCCGCAAGCTGATCAAGAAAATTGGGCTGGAGTTGGCCGCCGACCCGGAAAACGCACCCTATGTCATCGAGCCGATCAAGATGCAGGGCGTGCATAAATTCGGCGACTACGGCATCGAGATCAGGATGAAGACGACGACCAAGCCCGGCCAGGCCTTCAGCATGAAGCGCCGCTTCTACGTGCTTATCAACAAAGCTTTCAAGGAAAACGGCATTACGATTCCAGGTCCGACCGTGCGCGTGCATCAGGACGAATCGATTGCCGAGGCAGCCGCCCTTAGCCACGCCGCCACGCGCAAGGCAGAGGCGGAAGCAGCCGCAGCCGCCGCGAAGGCTGCGGAGTAGGCCGCCGTGGCTTGCCAGCCGGCCTGTCCGCCTTAACCCGCTTGCCGGCGGCAAAACCTTGGTCTTGCCCTTGCTCTGCGAATCCTGTCTGTCCAATCCATGGAATTCTCTCCCCAGCAGGACGAGGCGCTGAAGGCCGTCGCGCGGTGGCTGAAGGCCGGCCGCCCGCAGGTGTTCCGGCTGTTCGGCTATGCCGGCACCGGCAAGACGACGCTGGCGCGCTATTTTGCCGAGCATGTCGACGGGCAGGTTCAGTTCGCAGCCTTCACCGGGAAGGCCGCGCAGGTTCTGCGCTCCAAGGGCGCGGTCAACGCCCGCACGATCCATTCGCTCATCTACCGGCCCAAGGGCGAGGAATCTGTATCGGACGAGGTGACGGGAAAAACCTCGATGTCGCCGACCTTTTCGCTGAACCGGCAAAGCCCGGTTTCTCGGGCGAAGCTGATCATCATCGACGAATGCTCGATGGTGGACGAACAACTCGGCCGCGATTTGCAGTCGTTCGGCACGCCGATCCTGGTTCTGGGCGACCCGGCGCAGCTGCCGCCGATTTCGGGCGGCGGCTTCTTCACCGAGCACGAGCCGGATTTTCTGTTGACCGAAATCCACCGGCAGGCGCGCGACAACCCGATCATCCGGCTGGCGCTCGACGTGCGCGAGGGCCGCGAATTCATGCGCGGCGACTATGGCGCGGCTCAGGTGATCGGCAAGGAAGAGGTGACGCAGGAATTGGTGCTCAAGGCCGATCAGGTGCTGGTCGGCACAAACCGCACGCGAAAACGCTACAATCAGCGGCTGCGCGAGCTGAAAGGGTTTACCGCGAACTATCCCCAGGCCGGCGACAAGCTGGTGTGCCTGCGCAACGACCCGGCCAAGGGCCTGCTCAACGGTTCGCTGTGGAAGGTGATGACATCGTCGCGCGAAACGGTGAAGCCCGGCATCAATCTGCTGGTCTCGCCGGAAGAGGACGATCCGGATCGCGGGGTGGCCAAGATCAAGCTGCTCAAGGCCGTGTTCGACGATCCCGATGAGGAAATCGCGTGGCCGCAGAAAAAGCGTTTTGACGATTTCGACTACGGGTACGCGCTGACTGTCCACAAGGCGCAAGGCTCGCAGTGGAACGACATCGTGCTGTTCGACGAGAGTTATGCGTTCAAGGAAACCCGCCAACGCTGGCTTTACACGGCGATTACGCGGGCGGCAGAGCGGCTCACAGTGGTTAGATAGTTAGATATCTTCGACCGGGCGCGCGCCGATCCAGGCCCACGCCTCGGCTTCGTGCTCGCTCGCAAAATGTTTCAGTTCGACATCGGGCCTGGTGAAGAAGCCGGTCACGTCGGGAATCCAGTTCGGTTCGCCGACCGCGGCGCAACGGCGCACATGCTCCTGGGCGAGCCGCTTGCCTTCCGAGATTGTCGCGCTGGACACGTCCGACCAGTTGACGCCGTCGTGATCGACCATGCGCACCAGCAGGTCGATCTGGTCGTTCAGGGCATAGGCGGCTTCCAAAAGGCCGAACAGATTTTCGACATCGGCCGACGTGACCTGACCGACGATGTCGAAAGCGCTGCAATCGGCGCGGTCGGTTGCGATTTGACGGACTGCGGGGACCCGGTCGAGAGAGTGCATGAATAATCCTCTGGCTGTGCCCGGGTTCAACACATAAGTCCGCTTGTCCGTTCCCGGAAAAACCGCGCGCGCTGCACGGGCGGTTATCGCACCCGAAAGGGTTTGCCCTTTCAAGCACGGGCGGTGACACGTTTCGGGAACTTCCGCGAAAACGCCGCGTTGCTGCTGCCACCGTCGCAACAAAAGCTTTGGGCCGCCGCCGTGTTTCGTCTCACGAGCGCTTTGATCGGCCGGCGAGAATGCCGTTACCCAGCGGCACTTGATATCGCAATGCAGCAAGCGTAGAGCACCTGCGCTTATCGGAGTGCCGTCCATGGCCCATGCCAATGCTGGTAGTGAGGCACAAACCGCAAAAATACCGACGCCTTCGAAGGTCCATACGCAAAGCACCAGAATATTGCTGCTCGGAGCGCTGGGCGTCGTCTATGGCGATATCGGCACCAGCCCCATCTATGCGTTTCGCGAGGCGCTCCATGCGTCGGCTGGCGGCAGTTTCGTCACGCGCGAAGATATTCTCGGGGTGCTGTCGCTTAT
>JBGTLX010000044.1:0-1711 GCA_041743855.1 Rhizobiaceae bacterium
GCGAAAAAGTCCGGGCGCAGGCGGGCACGACATTTTTCGATGGATGGACCTGAGTGTCCAAGCGCGTGCTGGTGACGCGGCCCGAGCCCGGCGCTTCGGAGACGGCGCGGCGGGTGGAGGTTTTGGGCTTTGCGCCGGTCGTTCTGCCGCTTTCCGAAACGCGGGTACTGCCGGTCGATATCGCCGTCATCCCCAAAAATGTCGATGCGGTGGCGGTGACCAGCGCCAATGCGCTGCGCAATGCGCCGCGGGATCTTTTGGCGATGCTGGCTGCAAAACCCTGCTATGCGGTCGGCGGCCAGTCCGCGAGCGCGGCGCGGCAGGCAGGTTTTTCGCAAGTGATCGAAGGGCCGGGCGACGCGGCGGGATTGGCCGCGCGGCTGGCGGAAGACCGAACCGAGGCGGCAAGCGTGATCTATCTCTGCGGTCGGGTCAGGCTTCAAAACTTCGAAAAGCTGCTCGCGGCAGCGGGGATGACGGTTGCGGCCGTCGAGACCTACGACACGGTCGAAATGGACTCCGTTTCCGTCAACGACTTCACGTCGCCCGTCGAGATAGCCCTGCTGCATTCGGCGCTCGGCGCGCAGGCGCTGGTGACCATCGCGCGCCGGCCTGAGGTCGCCGACCTTTTCGCCGATACGGTTTTCCTTTGCCTGTCGGAGCGGATCGCGGCTGTCCTCGCCGAGGGGGGATACACGAAAATCAGGGTCGCGGCGGAACCAACCGAACAGGCGCTGCTTTTCCTGCTGGCGCAACAAGGCTGACGACTTCTATCGGGGCTGTCCCTGTCATCGTGTCGCCTCTATGCTAGCTATTGCACACTATCAGGGCTTTATTTCAGCGAGAACGGAGGCCGTTTATGGTCAAGACACCCAGAACGCGGCATTCGGGCGCGCAACGCGATCCGGTGACGATCGATCTCGATTCGGATTCGGTGTCACGGGTCGAGAAAACCGGATCGGCCGAAAGCGTTGCAGCCGAGCATGATCCGACGGAGCCTTCTGGCGTCGTCAGCGGCGATCCGCTCACCGGTCACGCGCCCGAAACGGAAAAGCCGTTCACAGGCTACGATCCGGAAGCCCAGGCAGGACCGGACATTGCGGGTTCCGCTGAAGACGCGGACGCGCAGACTTACGCCTATGATTTCGAGGCCGAACGCGGGCAGGCGGCATACACTCAGCCGGCCGATGAGACCGGATATTCGCCGGCCGAATCGGCATTCGCGAATAACGAACCGAAGCGTTCGGGTCTGTCGGCCCTGGCGGCCGGCCTCATCGGCGGCGCGGTCGTGCTCGCCGGCGGCGGAATTCTGCAGTATTCGGGCCTTCTGGACTCCTCGGACCCGGTTGCCGGCGCGCCCGCGCTCGACGGCGTAAACGCGGAAATCGCCTTGCTCAGAACTGAAATCGCGTCGCTGCGCGAAAGCCCGGCCACGCCTGTTGGCGATGACGGCAGGATCGATGGATTCGGCCAGTCGCTCGAACAGGTCCAGGCCGAAATCGCCTCGCTGCGGGAAGCGCTCGCCGCCGGCGGCGGTGGCGACACCGCCGGGCTTTCCGCAAAAATAGCGAAAATCGAGGCTTCGGTTGCAGGCATCGGTCAAAGTGCTGCCGGCGCATCGCCGGCCGACATCGCCGCGCTCAACGAGCGGATCGCCGGCCTTGACGCGCTGGCGAAAGCCGCCGGAGAAGCCGGCTCTGCGGTCGACGGC
>JBGTLX010000045.1:0-5565 GCA_041743855.1 Rhizobiaceae bacterium
TATATGGCGAACCTCGTTTCCGCGCTCGGCCTGTCCTCGATGCCTCGCATGGAAGATAACACCGCAATCCGCGTCTATCTGCCCAGAAACCAGAAGCGAATGATCCTCGCTGGTCAGCGGTTCGACCTTATCGAGCGCTACCGCACTCGGCGCATCTACAAAGAGGAAATCTTGGCACAGTCCGCCAGCTTCACGATGATGTTTCGAAGCAGCATGGCTGCCGATCTCGGTGCCGCCGAGCTTGCGGGCGGCAGCCTCATTTATTCACTCTGGCCAGGATATCTTGAACGCGACCGGTTTGACCTGCGGGATTGGGCGAGGGAGCGCGGAGTCGAATTTCACATCGTTCACAGCTCAGGACACGCGCATCGGGAGGACCTGGTCCGAATGTGCAAGGCGATTTCGCCGGGACGGCTAATGCCCATTCATACTGAGCATCCGGATCGATATGGCGCGCTGTTTGATCGAGTCCAGTGCGCAGCAAATGGCGAGTGGGTCGAGGTTTGAGACGCGACGGGCGGGATCTTTGTCACTGATCGTCTGTAGATGGATCGTCGACATCGCGGCTTGGTCCTGCGGTGGATATTCGAAAGCGCCTCGGTCTCAACATCAAGCAGCTGCGCACGAAGCGGGGCTGGTCCCAAGAGCAGCTCGCGTTCGAGGCAGGTATACACCGAACCTATATTTCGGACCTGGAACGCGGCGCCCGAAACCCGTCGATCCTGCTGTTGGAAAAGCTAGCCAAACCTTTTGGGGTGCCGGCGTCCGAATTGCTGGCTTGACCCGGAGCGCGCACAACTGGGCTGTCGTGCCGCTCCGGGCGCCGTGAAACCGTTCGCTATCGGATCGGATAATAATCTGGGTACCAGCCGGGATCGGGCTGTGCCTCGTCAGAACCGGAAGGACCATTACCCCAGTCGCAGGAGAACGCTCCGTACGACCGGTCCCGCGCCCAGCTGAGATACTGGGTGATGCTATCGACCTGGTCGTCATATTTCGCCAGCGGAAAGCCATGAAGCTCCTGCAGGAGCGCGGGCAGCCAACTCGCATCGTCCTGAAGCCAGACTTGTCTGGCTTCGAACATTGGCAAGACGGTGGCCAGCCTCGCCACCTTGTCCAATTTGGGCTTTACCCCGATCGCAGGCACACTGGTCTCCGCTCTAAGTTGCTGGATCAAAGACATTCCTGAACCGACGTCTTCGATGAGGACCGCTTCCGGTTGATGCGTCTGATAAAGCTCCTTGGCTGCCGTCAGCAGTTCAGGAAATGTCATTTGCTTGCGGTATACATCCAACAGAAAGTGATCGGCACCGCGTCGGAACCATGTCGTGCACACCGAATAGTCGCTGGAGGAATCGCCCTTCACCCCCGTATCCCATGACTGGACAATTTGCCCCGCGGCGAGGTTGAGCCCCCGTTGATAGAGATGAACATGCTCCTTCTTCACCATATGGCCGCCATCCGGCGTCGGCTCTTGAAGCCACTGCGCTGCAAACGCCAAGCTCCCCTGGTCAGCCCGCAACTCATCCAGGACGTGTCGAGGCTCGCGCTGTGGGTGGAGTAGTTCGCCGGCCTTCCAGTTATAGGTCCGGCCTCCGCCGAGCTGTATCAATCGATCGGCGTCGTTGATCGCTGGCAGTTTTAGATGGGTCCATCGATCGGGATTCTCGCGTAACTGGAATCCCGCCAGATCGTCCGCATGGAGCCGCTGCATGACGATGATGATCGCCCCGTGCAGCTTGCTATTTAGGCGAGGGGTGAGTGTCTCACGGTAATATCGATTCACTCGCTCGCGCGTCGTTTCAGACCAGGCCTCCTCGGGCTTGATCGGATCATCGACAATCAGGAAATCGGCGCCGAAGCCGGTCACCACGCCGCCGATGGAAGTCGCCAAACGGCCGCCGCCCTTGGTGGTTTCAATCGAATCCTCGGTGTCTTTCGACACGACCGTGCCTGGGAAGATGCGCCGATACCACGAGCTGCCGATCACCTTGCGGAAGTCGCGGGACATCTTCGCCGCTAGTGGTTGGGCGTAGGACACGCAGATGATCCGTGAGGACGGATTGTGCCCCAGGATGAACGCGGGCAGCGCCACCGAAGCACAGATCGATTTCAACGACCGCGGCGGCACATTGATGATCAACCGCTTGGTATCGCCCGTCCTTGCCAGCTCGAGCTGATGAAGGAGGGCATCCAGGTGCCAATTATCGTCGAATTGTGTCCCAGGGTTCAATTCCCGAAACACCTTGCGGGTGAACGAGGAAATGTCGGAGCGCAGGACCGCGTCCAGCGGCTGAAAAAATGGCTTATTCATTTCGCTGAATCCTTTTTCGTGAGTTGCTTGGCGAAGTAGGCGTCGAGGATGACTTGATCCTCCGGGCCCATCTCTTCTTGGGGGACTGATTGTTGATCGGGCTCGAGGAGCCGGGAGATGAGGCTGAGGATCAGGTTCGCAGCGCGCGCATCGCCCTGGATGCCGCGAGCCGCGAGCGACTTCAGTAACGCTCTCTGCTTGGTTATTCGGCGAGACGAGCCGCCCTCGTTGATCTGGATGACCTCTTCCAGCTCCGCGATGAGATCGGTGCGTAGGTTCAATGATCCGCGCTTGCGACCGCTCGGATTGCCGGATTGGCCCTTGCGCCACTGCGAGGCGACAGGCGGCTTTTTGTAGCCTGTGCGCTCAGTCACGTACTGAATCCCCGTCCAAATGAGCAGCCTCGATTTCATCGAACGATCGCCCATCGTCAGCACGCATGGCCTTTGCCCCGCTCATCGCTTGCCAGCGACGCACCGCGACATCCGCGTAGCCGGCGTCAATCTCTATGCCGGCAGCTCGGCGTCCAGTACGCTCGGCCGCGAGTATCGTTGTACCCGACCCCATAAAGGGGTCGATGATCAGCGCACCGCGTTTCGAGCAATCGCGAATAGCGTCCGCGATTAAGCTTACGGGCTTGCATGTTGGATGAGCTGCTAGGTCCTCGGCGCGCCCGGCTCGAAACGAGTTCGCGCCTGCGTAATGCCAACAATTCGTCCTGTAGCGACCGTCCCGACCAAGGTTCACATTATTGACGTGAGGCGCGGTACCGTTCTTAAAAACAAGGATCAGTTCGTGCTTGCTACGATATAAGGAGCCGAGGCCTCCGTTAGATTTTTCCCAAACGCAAAGGGCCTTGAACTCGGTGTAGGCCGCTTCCCCTGCGGCAATCATTTCTTGAAGATGGCGCCAGTCAATACAGTTGAAATGGATCGACCCATCCTGGCTGAACTTGACCAGATGTGTCATGTAGCTAGTCAGAAACGCTGTGAACTCGACGCGCGACATTTCGCCCGAGGCCATCGCGAATTCGGGAAATTTTGAATTGCCCGACACATGGCCCGCAATCGGCACATTGTAAGGCGCGTCCACGAACGCCATGTCTGCTAGCTGACC
The DNA here is from genome assembly GCA_041743855.1 of Rhizobiaceae bacterium. GTDB lineage: Bacteria > Pseudomonadota > Alphaproteobacteria > Rhizobiales > Rhizobiaceae > JBGTLX01. The sequence continues at coordinate 3,431 of JBGTLX010000045.1, forward strand.
ATCAAGCACGCGCTCGTAGGATTCAGCTTCCAGCGAATTGCCGACGAGAAGTCGGTGCTGGCCGAGCTGCCAAAGGTCGCCAGCCTGGGAGATAGGTGACGCTTCACGATCGGGTTCAGGGTTGCTGTCGGCTGGATCGGCAACTGCGAAGCCTGGCAGTTCGAGCAGGATATCAATTTCGGCCGTTTCAAAGCCGGTCAGTTCGACATTGAAGTCGACCGAACACAATTGCGCGAGCTGGGTTGCCAATCTTTCCGGGTCGAACTCAGACATATCACCGAGCTTATTGTCGGCAAGCGCGAGCGCCGTTTTCTGACTAGCGGATAGGTGGCTTAGGCGAACGCACGGGACTGAGTTCATACCAAGCATCTGCGCCACCTCGAGCCGCGCGTGCCCCGCGATAACCACGCTGTTCTCATCAATCAGTATTGGGTTGGTAAAACCGAATTCGGCCACGACCGCCTTCAGGCGCACCAACTGACGCTGAGAATGTAAGCGCGCATTCGTGGCATCAGGGCACACGGATGATATCGAAAGATATTGCACTTCTAGTTGAAGTTTCGCGGCTGCCCCGGATGGGCGTGCAGCGACAGTTTTCTTTGATGACTTCGGCACGACGGCTCTCCTTGCTGGAAGATGCTCATGGGCTAAGTCAAGTCAAGCTTGCTTGTTATTCAAGTGGGATTGAGCTTAAATCCTCACAGGCTCGGTACAAAACGCAGAAAACCAGATTTCGTATTGTCCGGTCTCAACGTGTGTGTAACTTCAATCTAATGTGCTGCTTTGAATTGTCTACACTTTAAGCAAGTTACTTTTGGTGTTTCGAATTTTATCCTGAAAAAGAGATAACCATGAGCAGGGGTTATTCGTCACTCAGCGAAACGGCAAAACGTTGCCCTCGTGCCGAAGGAGGCGAAGTAGTTCGGCCTCCCAGGGTCCGCTGCGGAATGTCCAAATTTTGATATTGTCGAACTCATCCCAGTCAACGTTCGCGACCTTGTTCTCCGTTACCAAGCGGCCGCAGTCGATTCGGGCTCCAGGCCAGATGTTCAAGTTGCAGGCCCAATAAGGCGGGAATGTTCCAGGCGGGTAGAACACAATCTTAAACGGGCCGCATTGCATAATCAGTCCGCAAGGCCGTCCCGGACGAGTGAGCAACATTCGGCCGGACATTTCCATGACTCCGTCACGGATTTCGCGGAATCGTTCCTTCCGCGTTCTGTTCGACCAGCGACTGTATGGGGCGCCAGGCTTGAGCTCCTCGCTCACCGGCCCGATCCAACTGACAAAGTTTTCCGTCGAATACGGAAGCGTTTCGCAGATCGTCTAAGCGCGTTTTGCCGGTGAGGGATGTACCCTAGTTTTATATCAGTGCCGGTAGCACACCGAACTTTGGTATCACCCGTGTCGAGCGGGCCCTTGCGCGTGCTGTGAACCGCTGCCGGCGATTCTAATCGAGAAAAATAAACGATCGACACCGGCGGTCGATAGTCTCCCATTTCCGTCATGCCTGGACTCCCACATGGCATCACCAGTTTCTTGGCAACATACTTATGTGAATTTATAGGCCCTCTAACAGAACGGCGCTTACGTCATTGACGCCGAAGCCCTCGTGCAAAACGATAACGGCGGGGGCCGAAGTGGGTGACGGGTGTCTCAAGTAGACCCGAAACGAGCCATCAGGGACGTCGAGGCCACATATGCGCCAATATCGACCAGCCGATGGAGCCGACCGCTTTTGGCCGAAGTCCGACCGTCCGCTTTTGGACTGAAAATCGCAATTCCAGCCGTTCGTTCAGCAACCGACGAGATGGCCCGCTTTCGCTTTTGCGAGACCTGCTCGAAACCATTCACAAGCTCGCCGACAACTCGCTCGCCATGGTAAGCTTGCCTCAATGCGCCTGTGGCTGCGCGTTTATGAATCTACGGCCTAATCAAAGACGAAAGCCACCCATCTCCCACGTCCTTGCCAGACCGGTTACGAAAACAGTATAAAGCCCGAGACCGCTAAAACCAACGAGGCGGCAAAAGAGAAATAGCACTGTGGAATGCCGCCAGGAGTCCTGGGACACACTTTCTTTTTCATGAACAGCTCGCCAAAAGTTCCAGCAGTGGCGAATGCGAAAACGGGGACC
>JBGTLX010000046.1:0-3329 GCA_041743855.1 Rhizobiaceae bacterium
GCTGTCCGGATTCGCGCTGCTTGCGATCGTTTATTACGCGGGAGCGGACCTGTTCCTGATCGACCGCAACGTGCTCGACGTTTCCGCCCCGGTTGCAATCCTCATCTCGGTCGCCTCACTGACGGTCGGCTGGCTGATCTATGACCAGCTTTGCAAGTCGCCGCTCGGCCAGAACGACACGGCGCTGATGCTCATCCTCTACGCGGTGCTGGTGGCGATGGCCTGGGGCTACACGCAGCTTTTCACCGGCCGCGCCGCGTTCCTGCATCTCGGCGCCATCACGGCGACGATCATGTCGGCAAACGTGATCATGATCATCATCCCGAACCAGAAGATCGTGGTGGCCGACCTGATCGCCGGGCGCAAACCCGACCCGAAATACGGCAGGATCGCCAAGACGCGCTCTCTGCACAACAATTACCTGACGCTGCCCGTGCTGTTTTTGATGCTGTCCAACCACTATCCGCTGGCCTTCGGCACTGAGTTCAACTGGGTGATCGCCTCGCTGGTGTTCGCCATCGGCGTCTTGATCCGGCATTATTTCAACACGGTCCACAAGCGCGCCGGCAATCCGCACTGGACCTGGCTGGCGGCAGGCGTGCTGTTCATCGTCATCGCCTGGCTGTCGACCGTTCCCAAGGTTCTGACGGGGGAAGCGAAGCTGTCCGCGTCGGCAGCGCCGCTCGTCGCCTCGACGCATTTTCCGGCGGTGCGCGACACGGTGCTCGGCCGCTGCGCCATGTGCCACGCCGCCGAGCCGTCCTATGAGGGCATCTATCATGCGCCGAAGGATGTGGCGCTGGAGAGCGATGCCGCAATAGCCAACCATGCGCGCGAGATCTACCTGCAGGCGGGCCGCAGCCACGCTATGCCACCCGGCAATGTGACGCAGATCACGCCGGAGGAGCGGGCGCTGATCGTGGCGTGGTTCGAAGGGGCTGGGAAGTGAAGCGCGGGACGCTTTCCCTCCCCCTTGAGGGGAGGGTGCCTAGCGAAGCGAGGTGGGTGGGGTCGCCCAATGCCGCGCGCTTCCTTTGCCTACCCCACCCGGCCCTTCGGGCCACCCTCCCCTCAAGGGGGAGGGAGAAGGCTGCATCATGACCGACCTCCTCTTGTGCGGACGCACGCTGTCCTTCCTGCGCTGGCCCGACAGCAAGGAAGACCACTCCGCCTACGCCTATGAGGAGGATGGCGGGTTGCTGATCCGCGACGGCAGGATCGCGGCTGTCGGCTCCTATGCGGATGTCACAAGACACGCCGGCGAGGGCGCGAAAACGATCGACCACCGGCCGCATCTCATCCTGCCGGGGTTCATCGACGCGCATGCGCATTTTCCGCAAATGCAGATCATCGCCTCGCACGGCGCCGAACTTTTGGACTGGCTGAACACCTACACCTTTCCCGAGGAGCAAAAATTCGCCAACCCGCAACATGGCCGGCGCATCGCGCGGCTGTTTCTGGATGAAATGGTGCGGCACGGCACGACGACGGTCGCCGCCTATTGTTCGGTCCACAAATCATCCGCCGACGCTTTCTTCGCCGAGGCGCAGGCGCGCGACATGCTGGTCATCGCCGGCAAGGTGATGATGGACCGCAACGCGCCGGAAGGCGTGCTGGACACCCCGCAATCGGGTTACGACGACACCAAGGCGCTGATTTCCGAATGGCACGGCAGGGGCCGGCTGCATTATGCGGTGACGCCGCGCTTTGCGATCACCTCCTCGCCTGAACAGCTGGAGTTGGCGGGCGCGTTGATGCGCGAGCATCCCGACCTGCACATGCAGACGCATCTGTCGGAAAACCACGCCGAGATCGCGTTCACCCAGAAACTTTACCCGTGGTGCCAGGACTACACCGATGTCTATGAGCATTACGGCCTGCTCGGGTCGCGGGCGCTGTTCGGCCATTGCATCCATCTGTCGGAGCGCGAGGCGGATGCGCTGTCCGCAAGCTGTTCGGTCGCGGTGTTCTGCCCGACCTCCAATCTCTTTCTCGGCTCGGGCCTGTTCGACTACCAGCGCTACCGCCGCCGCGAAAAAGCCCTGCGCATCGCGGCGGCGACCGACATCGGCGGCGGCACCAATTATTCGATGCTGCGCACCATGGACGAGGGCTACAAGGTGATCGCGCTCAATGGCGAGAAGCTGAACCCGTTCGCCTCGTTCTGGCAGATCACGCGCGGCAACGCCGAGGCGCTGTCGATTGCTGAACGGGTCGGCACTTTGGAGCCGGGGACCGACGCCGATATTGCGGTGCTGGACGCGCGCGCCACCCCGGCGATGCGGCTCAGGATGGAGACGGTCGGGACACTGGCCGAGGAGCTTTTTCTCCTGCAGACGCTCGGCGACGACCGGGCGGTCCGGGAAGTCTATGTCGCCGGCAAGCCGGCAAAAAGCGATCTGGCGGTTTAGAACAGGGGACAGTTTACTTTTTTCCGCCAGCGCGAACTTGCATCTGTCGAGCCTTTCGGCGGAAAGAAAGTAAACTGTCCCGGCGCGAACTTGTCTCGCTGCCAAGCGATACTTTGAGAAAAGCATGAACGCCGCCGACATCGCCAGGATCGCCGAACAGGAGCAGCGGCTGGTTTTCCCCGCCTTCGACGAGGCGACAGCTTTTTCGATCGGCTCGGCCATCCGCGAGCGCGCGCTGAAAGAAGAATTTCCGATCATCGTCGACATCAGAACCTGGGACCGGCCGCTGTTCTACTGCGCTCTGCCGGGTTCGACCGGGTCCAATACGGATTGGGCGCGACGCAAGATCAACGTGGTGAAAATGTTCCTGAAAAGCACCTACCGGATGATGCTGGAGCAGGGCGGCGAGAGCGCCCTGCTCGGCGAGCGCCACGGCCTTTCGGCTTCCGACTATGTGCTGGCCGGCGGCGGCTTCCCGGTTCGCGTCGAGGGAGCCGGCGTCGTCGGGGTGATTGCGGTTTCGGGCCTGCCGCAAAGACAGGATCACGAGATTATCGTGGCCGCGCTATGCGATCATCTCGGAATCGAGCGGGAAGAGTTGGCGCTGCCGCCCGCGCCCAGCGCGTAAGGACGATAATGACCGTCGACCCCAAAACCTTACTCACCTCGATCTTCGACGCAGCCGTGGCCGCCGCCGACCCCGAACTGACGATCCGCAGCCATCTGCCGCTAAGGCCAAAGGGCCGAACAATCGTCATCGGCGCGGGCAAGGGCTCGGCGCAAATGGCGGCGGCGCTCGAAAAGGCCTGGAACGCCCCGCTCGAAGGGCTGGTGGTCACGCGCTACGGCTACGGCGCGCGGTGTCACCGCATCGAGGTCATCGAGGCCGCGCATCCGGTTCCCGACGCGGCCGGGCTT
>JBGTLX010000047.1:0-10747 GCA_041743855.1 Rhizobiaceae bacterium
GCGGGCGCTGCCGACATCCACCCGCTGGCGCTGGTCAAGGACCTGCCGCTGTCTCGGCGGCAGAGGGTCGAGATCGCCAAGGCGCTGGCCCGCAAGCCGCGCGTCCTGATCCTTGACGAGGCGACCTCGGCGCTGACGGCCGCCGACGTCTCCAAAATCTTCGCGGTCCTCAAGCGCCTGCGATCGGAAGGCATGGCGCTGCTCTACATCTCGCACCGCATGCACGAGATCGCCGAGCTGGCCGACGACTGCACGATCTTCCGCAATGGCCGCAACGTGGCCAGCTACAAGGCCGGCGCGAAAAGCGACAATGAAGTTGTCGAGCTGATGATCGGGCGCGAATACAGCCACATCTTTCCACCGAAGCCCTCTAGGGCTCCGTCCGAAGCGGTGCCGGTGTTGGAATGCCGCAATCTGCAATGGACCGGCCGTCTGAACGACATCTCGCTGTCGGTCGGCGCCGGCGAAGTGCTCGGGCTCGGCGGTCTCGACGGTCAGGGTCAGCGCGACCTTTTGCTGGCGTTCTTCGGCGTGCTGCGCGGCCTGTCCGGTCAAATCCTGATCGACGGGAAAAAAGTTTCCATCGCCAGCCCGGCCGCTGCCAAGAGCCAGGACATCGGCATGGCGCTGATCCCCGAAGATCGCAAGACCGAAGGCCTGATGCTGCCGATGACGGTGCGCGAAAACCTCTCCTTCGCCGCGCTCGACCGGCTGTCGAAGGCCGGCGTGATCGACCGCGCCGCCGAACAGCGCCTGATCGACGAGATGGTCAAGCTGCTCGCCATCAAGACGGCGGGCATGGACATTCCGGTCGGCGCGCTGTCGGGCGGCAACCAGCAGAAGGTCGTCATCGCCAAATGGCTGATGCGAAATCCCCGCATCATCCTGCTCAACGATCCGACGCGCGGCATCGATGTGGGGACCAAGCAGGAACTCTATCTGCTGCTGCGCAAGCTCGCCGATTCAGGCGCGGCGATCCTGTTCTATTCGACCGACTATGACGAACTCATCGGCTGCTGCGACCGCGTGCTCGTCCTCTATGACGGAGCGATCAAGCGCGAACTGGTCGGCCCTGAAATCACCGAGCGGGCGCTGATCGCCAGCGCGCTGAACATCGACGCCGACGAAGTCGGCGTGAGACAGGGAGCGGACGCGTGAAAGACTGGCGCTACTGGCTGGCAGACCAGCGCGGGACGTTGCTCGCCGTCGGCATCTTCGTGTTCATGTTCGTCATCTACGTATCGAACCACCCGGCCGGCCTGACCGCCAATGTCGTTCAGACTGCATCCAACAAGGGCGTTCTGCTCGCCTTCGTGGCGATGGCGCAGACGCTGGTGGTGATCACCGCCGGCATCGACCTGTCGGTCGGCATGATCTTCGTCCTGACCAATTGTCTCGCTTCGTGGCTGGTCGTCGGCACGCCGATGGAAACCGCGTTCGGCGTTGTCGCCGTGCTTCTGGTCGGAGCCGCCTGCGGGGCGATCAACGGCCTTATCGTCATCTATGGCAGGCTGCAGCCGATCGTCGCGACCATCGCCACCGGCGCGGTCTATTTCGGCATCGCGCTCCTATTGCGCCCCTACCCCGGCGGGTCGGTCAACGAAGGCCTGGCCGACGCGCTGACAGGCAAGATCTTCGGCGTCGTGCCGGCGAGCCTCGTCGCTCTCGCGGCCATCGTGCTCGTCGTCTGGGTACCGTTCAGCCGCTCGGTGCCCGGCCGCGCCGCCTACGCCGCCGGCTCGTCCGAAGTCGCCGCCTATATGTCCGGAGTGCCGATCCGCAAGGCGAAATTCGCCGCCTACACGCTGTCCGGCCTGCTTGCCGCGATCGGCGGTCTGTTCCTGACCTTCTTCACCTATACCGGCGAAGCCGCCTATGCGAGCGGCAACGCCTACACGCTGTTTTCGATAGCCGCCGTCGTGCTGGGCGGCGTCTCGCTGTTCGGCGGACGCGGCAGCGCCATCGGCGCGATCTTCGGCGCGCTCGCCTTTCGCACCATCGGCGACCTGTTGTTCGTCTTCGATTTCGATCCGCTTTGGCAGCCGCTGTTCCAGGGCGTCGTGCTGTTGTTTGCCGTCAGCCTCGGCGCGTTCGGGCTGTTCAGGGTCCGCAACCGGCTGGAGTGGTTCGGATGAGTGACACCACAAACGCCGTCCGGTTTGTCGATCGCATGCCCGCATTCGTTCGCCGTGTCGATCCGGCGGTGGCGACTTCGTTTGCCTGCATCATTCTGCTGCTTTTCCTGGGCAGCCTTTACTCGTCGAGTTTTTTGTCGCCCGAATATTTGCTGCAGCAATTGAAGGTGGCCTCGTTCCTCGGCGTCATCGCCACCGGCATGATGCTGGTCATCCTGCTCGGCCAGATCGATCTGTCCGTACCTTGGGTGGTGGCGGTCGGCGCGATGATGGCCTGCGCGGCGGCGGCCTATGGCCCGGTCGGCGTTGCTCTCGCTATCCCGTTCGGCGTGTTGTGTGGCGTCCTGATCGGCGTCGTCAACGGCATGGGCGTGGCCTATCTGCGCATCCCGTCGATGATCGTGACGCTGGCCACCAACGCCGTCGCCCAAGGTCTGATGGTCGTCTATACGGGCGGCTTCTCGCCGCAGGATTCCGCGCCCGACGCGATGCGCTATCTGGCCACCGGCTTCGCACTCCCCGGCGTTCCCAACGCCGTCGTCATCTGGGCGCTGATCGGCGCCGCGATGGTGTTCGTGCTGACCCGCACGAGCTTCGGACGGGCCGTTTACGGAATCGGCAACCGCGAGCGCGCCGCCTATCTGTCGGGCGTCGACACGCGGCGCGTGGTGATGATTGCCTTCGCCGTCTCCGGCGGGCTTTCGGCTTTCGGCGGCGTGCTGCTCGCCGGCTACGCCTCCAAGGCGGCCCAGTCCATGGGCGACGCCTATCTCTTGCCCTCCATCGCCGCCGTGGTGCTCGGCGGCGCATCCATCCTAGGCGGGCGGGGTTCCTATCTGGGCACCGTCGCCGGCGTCATTCTCATCACCCTTTTGCAATCCATCCTGTCGGTCATGCAGATGCCGGAGGCAGGTCGGCAGATCATCTATGGCGTGGTGATCGTCGTCATGCTGCTGCTCTATGGCCGCGCGCCGGCGACCCGTTGACGATGAATCTGGAGGCAGCAAACTCCGGGCCGCGCGCAGGGATCATCGCCGTGGTCATGGGGGTCAGCGGTTCGGGCAAGACGCTGATCGGCGAGGCGCTGGCCAAATCGATCGGCGGGCGCTTCATCGAAGGCGACCAGTATCATTCCGCCGCCAACATCCGCCGCATGGCGTCCGGACAGCCGCTCCGCGACGAGGACCGGTGGGGCTGGCTGGACACGATTGCCGCCGAAATCGCGAGCGCCGACCGGGCGGGCAACACGCTCGTCGTCGCTTGCTCGGCCCTGAAGAGGACCTATCGCGACCGCTTGCGAGCAGCGAGCGATCGCATCCTGTTCATCTATCTGGAGGTCGGAAGAGATATCGCTGCGGCGAGGATGGAAGCGCGACGCGGCCATTTCATGCCTCCGAGCCTGATCGACAGCCAGTTCGCGACCCTCGAACCCCCTGCTCCCGACGAACACGCGCTGCAGCTCGACGCCGCCGGCGACCCGAACCGCCTTGTCGATCTGGCGCTTGTCGCGGTCCGAAGCCCGTCGGGCAGATCGGCCACGCCATCGCTCATATGAGCCCTCGTTGACCTGCGGCTTCGATGCACCGACTGTTAAAAACGCAGCGAGCCGACGTTGCGGATTGCGGAACAGCTCACGCTGCGCGAATTTGAGAGATGGTCTATCGGGCATGATTTGTTGACAAGACTATGTCCCATGCTTCCGGTCAGTCTGATTGTCGTTTCCGACTATGTCGGAGACAGCAGCGACGATGAATTGCTGCGTTCGCTGAAAGCCTATGCCAGTGACCCGGCAGGCGTTCCGGCCGAAATCATCGTCATGGCGCCCGCCGGCTCCGATATCGGAAGCGAACCCGCCTTTGCGGAAAGCGAGCTACGGCAATCGCCCGTGTTCTTCCATACCTACGCCTCGGACGAATCCTCGCAGTTGAAGGATGCCGGCCTTGCGCATTGCCGCAACGCGCTCATTGCCGTCGTGGAGGCCGACTGCTTGCCGGAGCCCGGATGGCTCAAGGCCCTGACCGACGCCATGCAGAATGACCCGTCCATCGACGTGGTTTCGGGACGCACGATCTATGGCCGCGAAGGCATGCTGATGCGCGTCATGTCGCTCATGGACCGCGGCTTCATCGAGCATCGCCATCGCGGCCGGATCATCCATGTCAGCAACAATGGCGCTCTGTACCGGCGCGAAATTCTTGATCGATACAAATACGAGGCCGCAAGCGGCCCTTTCGTCAGCGCGCATCTCCGCCAGCAGGCTATGCTGGCCGACGGCGTGACCATGGCGATCGCGCCGGAAGCGGTGTCGATCCACGCTTTTGGCGGATGGCGATTTCTCTGGGACGTGAGGCGCAACAAGGGTTACCAGTTCGCGCGCATGAAACTTTTGCGCAAGACCTCCGGCCATACACGGCTCGGTCTCGCCCTGTACGCCACCGGGTTCTCGTTCAGAAGCGACCGGCAAACGGCGGTCGCCGTGGGGGGAAGCTATTGCAAGTGGAGCGATTGGCCGCTTTTCGCGGCGATGATGCTACTGGTGCGCGTTCCCGAGTTCCTGGGCGCGCTTGCCGCTGGCGATCCCGAGGCGTTCAAAGCCTCGACATCCTATAGATAGGCGCGTAGCCAGAACGAAGCGGCAGATTGGCTCAGTTCAGCTTATTTCGAGTTGCACCGCCGGGTGGAGCTTCTTCAAATTGGGCAGCGATTTCGATTGCCACGGTATCCGCGTCGATCCTTTCACCACCATGCCTATATCGGGCCGTTTGCGCACCTCGATCGTGAACTTCGCCAACAGATTGATTCCGGAGCTGTTCAGGAACTCCAACTCGGTCAAGTCCAGAACAATCGACTGCGGCCTCGCGGCCAGCACCTTGTCCATCATTTCGAGTATCGGAGCGTAGGCATCGTTTCCCGACAGACGCATCGTCCCCTCATAGTGGATCGTGGTTCCCTCGCTCCATACGCGATAGTCGCCGGTCTTGATTTCCATGACTTGCAAGAGGGCTCCGCTAAGAGTGTCCGGCTCAACTAAGTTTCAGCGCTGCGTATGTTTGAAGTCGGGTCGCGTTCCCTTCGGCCATCGGATCGAAAGTCCAGCCCATGCGCACGCCATAATCGCTCATCAGCGTCAGCAGGCCAAGTCCCGATCCGCGCGACGAGGCGTCCGCCGCGTTGGCCTCGATTTTCTCGATAAGCATCTCGCCGGGATCGCGCGACGTGACCTCGGCGAGCATGCACTTGAGGCGGGCCGAGGCATCCTCGCCGATGAGATTGGTTACCCTGATCTCGACAAGCCCCCCATCGAAAGAACTCTCCACGACGATGTCGCCCGACGACCTGAATTTCACGGCGTTTTCGAGAAGCTCGTTGACGAGATAGCCGATGCTGTGGCGTGCCTCGTCGTAGTCGAGCCTGAAGGAGGCGATGCGCAGCGCGAATATCTCACCAAGGAACTCGGCGGTCGTCCCGCAATGATGCCAGGCAAGCTCGATGGCGCCATCGGCGAGCCGCAGCGTGCAGGCGAATGCCGATGGATCGTTGCTGAAGTCGATATCGCCGAACCGCGTCAGCATGCCTACCTGTGCCTCATCACGACGAGCGTAATGTCGTCATGGATTTTCTGCGTCCCTATGTGGGCCATCAAATCGGAAATGATGCCGTTCTTGATTTCGTCCGCGCTGCCGTGGCGGTGTTCGACCGCGCTCTCGCAAAGCCTGTCGAAGCCGAACAGCTTGCCGTCCTGGCCTTCGGCTTCGGTGACGCCATCGGTGTGCAGCACGATGATGTCGCCGCTGTCGAAGCTGAAATCGCGTGTCGCGATAAACGGCCCGATCTCGCGCTCAAGACCGATCGGAAAGCCGAGATCGATCGTATCGATGCGCTCGATCACGCCTTCGCCCCGCAGAACGATGACCTCTTCGTGCTGGCCCGACAGGGTGATCCGCTTGTCCTCGTAATCGAGGAAAGCCAGCGACAGGTGCCTGTCCGACCGCGTCCGCTCGACGTTCTTGAAAATGGCCCGATTGAGGACTTCCAGGAATTCCTTGGGATCGCCGCCGCCCTTCTCCTGAAGCGCCCTGGCGACGGACTGAACCATCAGCATCAGAACGCCGCTTTCCAGCCCGTGGCCGGTGACGTCGCCGATGCCGATCTTGATGCGATCGCCGTTCTGCAGGACGTCGTAATAGTCGCCGCCGATCTCGTCGGCGGGCTCCATGTAGCCGGCGATCTCGATGCGCGGTATATCGTCGAGTTCGTCGAGCTTAGGCAAAACCATCATCTGGATCTGCCGGGCGACGTCCAACTCCGCGCCGAGGCGCAGATTCTCGCTCTTCAATCGTGAATTGAGCGCTGAAATCTCGCGGTTCGCCGTGCCCAGTTCACGCGTCCGGTCATCGACGATCTTTTCCAGATTCTCCGTGTGATAACTGATTTCCTCCGCCATTTTGTTGAAGGCGATACCGACGGCGCCCACCTCGTCGCGTGTCGGAATGGAGACGCGGACCGAATAGTCCTTGTCCTGCAGCCGGCGAGCAGCACCAGCCAGGGCGCTCAATCCAGCGGTGATGCGCCCGGATATCGCATAGACGGCGACCAGCACGATCAGCAAGCAAAGCAATATGGTCGCTATCTGCCAGCCAATAATGCTGCGCGTGGCCGCCGAGATCTCACCTTGCGCTGCTATCAATGACGCATAGAGTTCGCGCTCGGGCACCAGGAAACCCAGCGACAGCACCTCGCGGGTCACCGGCGGCTTGCCGGCATACAGATTCGTCGGCTGCAACTGCTTGAGGAGGACAACATAGGGCACGTCTTCGCCCCCCTCCTGCATCGACACTCGTGTCATCACCGTTTTTGCATCGGTCGGCATGGCGAGCGATGCAATTGCCGGCTGGGTGCTGCGCCCCAGAGAACGGTCAAAGCCGGCGCTCTTGTCGATGGCAATCCCGAGCGTATTCTGGCCCTTCTCGGTGACGGCAAGGACGTTGCCGTTGGACATGCTGAGGAAGGCGAACCCGGTCTCCGCTATCTTCACGCTCTGCACGATGTTCGCCAGTTGGTCGAGCGTCAGATCGACGCCCACGATGCCGTTCACATCGCTTCGATCCGGCGTGAAGAGCGGATGGAAGAAGCTGACGATGATCGAGCCGGTGATGCCGTCCAGATAGGGAGACAAGGTGACGATGGCCGAATCGACCGGGCGCTCGGCGGGATTCACGAGCCATGATTGGAAAGATTCGTAGAGGCCGGGGAAATAGAAATCCCACCAGTTGGTCTGGTTGTGTCCAGGGTAGACCTCGTCGAAAACCTTGCCCTGATTGTTGTAAGGCGTCGAACGCAAAATCGGACTGGAGCGCGGTCCGATATAGTACATCTGAAGCTTGGGTGGACCGGAAGCGGTCATGCTTGGTGCGAAGATGTCGAAGGCCGCGCTGTCATGCACGTCTTTCAAGACGTTCGGCAAAGGCTGCTTTTGATCGTCGAGCAAATACCCCCATACGGTGACTGCGGACGCCTCGCCCGGCTGGTTCTGCCACCAGTTGCCTTGGGCATTGTATTCCAGCGGCGTGGTGAAACGGGTGTCGGCCTCGAGCGCGTCACCGATCGCGTCCTGCAGCGGCGGATTGTCAATCAGGGTCTGCATGGAGCCCGCGAGGGCGTTCACTTCGGAATGATAGCGGTCAAGGAGCAGATCCGTGCGTTCGACGGTCGTATCGAGATAGTTCTGGAGGTATTCGGTGGACGCCTTCTCCAGGCCTTGGCCCACCTGTTGAATGGCGTTCATCGACAGTCGCTGCACGTTCCAGAGAGCGATGCCGCCGGCGAGCAGGAGGTCGGCGAGAAGCGCACCGCCTACCACGAGGATAAACTTCGCCCGGAACGTGCGCGGACGAAGACTCCAGCCTTTCGTAGGATAGGTCGATGTCTCTGATGTCATGCCGGCTTGCGCCCCGACGCAACCCAGACAGGCCAGCCTGCATATCCACCCAATTGCAATGCGGCGGAGATGTGATCCTGAAAACCCTGACGGAACCTGGCTACGAAGTCGGCCTCATCACCGCGAGTCTGCGACATGCGGCCTGCAAACAGTTCTTCCCAAGACCTGATCATCGCCGCGAAATCCAGCGGGTCGCCGTCGGTATTGGTAACCATGAATGTTTCGACACGGATATCCTCGAAGCCTGCCTTGGCCAGTGCCCTGGGGCTTTTTGGACCAAACTCGAGGTCCATGCCAAAGTGGGCAAAGAGGCTGGACAGCTCGTTGTAGGTCCACTGGATACTTTGACCGAGAGGCTCGCCCAGACAGTGCGAAATCTTTTCGTTCGTCACGTATACACGTCCGCCCGGCTTGCAGATCCGGAACAGTTCGCGAAGGATCCGTTCCGGTTTGTTGAATATCTGCAACGAATGACGACAAGTGACGAAGTCGAACTGATCGTCTTCCAGCAACATTTCGGATGCGTCGCCATAGATGTATTCGATGCCCTGGATGCCGAATTCTTCGGCGACGCGGCGCGCATAGGCAAGGCTCGACCTGGAATGGTCCAGCGCGACGATCCGCGCCGGCTTGAATTCCTTGAAGGCGAGTACGGCAAAATCGCCGATGCCGCAGCATATGTCCGCGATCGCAAGCCCCGGCATCATGCCGTGCCTGGGAAGGATTTCGCGCTCGTGGCGCCAGGTCATCTTGGTCTGGGTGCGAAGGATCGGGATGAACTCCCCCTCCTCCAGGAACGACTGGCCAGGATAGAACTCGCTGTCGTATTCCGCGACGTTGATGTTTGGATTGACGTTCGGCAGTGCACCGAATTTTCGCGTCGACCAACCGATGACGCTCGAGGTGATCACTGAAATCCTGAGATCGTGGCGTTCCCCGCAGGCCCTGACCATCAGTCCGGCGAGAACGCGAAAGGCGATGTTGTTCAACCGCACCAGGCGTTTTACATTGACGTACAGCGTGCCCCGGACCTTTTGCAGCGACTGCTCGAACAGCCTTGCGCAGCCATCGAGATCTTCCGCCTTCTGCGGCCGCATTGAGCCTGCGATCGAAAACTCCTGATTGTTTTCATCGAAGCGGACGCTGAACGTGCTTTGCGCTGTGCCGGCCATCAAACCCGTGAATCCTCAAGCGCCAAATCCGCGACCAGGCGGATGGACCCATTGTCCGAGGCATCCACCGACAGCACCGCGTTGTAGTCGAGGGCAAGCTCGAAGAGACCGACATCCAGATCGATCGGACCGTCGGCGAACAGAGCGGAGCGGTAGTGATCCGCCGCATCCGGTCGCGACAACCGCTCGATCGCTGCCTGATAAAAGTGCTTGTCTCCGGCGTCACAGGGAATGGTCAGTTCGATCCGGTCCCGCCTCTGCCGGCGCGATATGCTGCACGTAAATTTGCCTCCCGGCCGATGGCGGCGGAAAACCGTTTCGAGCAATTCGTTGAGCGCCGAGGAAAACAGGTTCGAATACAGCAGCGAGTCGGTTCGATTGTGACTGACCATGCGCGCCATGTAGGAGGACAGCCGGTCGCAATACGCCCAGTTCGACGCGAATGTATCCACGCCCATGTCGATTTTCACGAGCAGCTCGAACGTCTTTCCGTCACCGGGATCAGCCACATCAGACATGGATCACGTGCTTCCGTTGCGGAGCGACGGGATCCTGTGCCGATAAACATGATTTTTCGAGCCGAGCATTTCGACCCCCTAGGGTCAGGACCTGTTAATCTGGTCGAAATGGTGTGAGGCCATCTGTTCGGATGCGCGGAGCGAAGGTGCAGGAAGCCATTCGGCTTTCAAACCCTTCGTGACAAAGCAGCCGGGCAGATGGCCCACATCCGAAGGACGCCGAAACGGCTGCAAGCTGCCATGTCGAACCGCTCGGTCGGGGGAAAGACCCCGACCTTCGCGCTTCTCCTCGCATCTTCTTGCCGTTTCAGGCGCCATTTCGATCATATTAATAGGTCCTGACCCCCCAGGTCGACCCAAGCATCAAGCCCCCACGCGCCGAATCCCCGGCCGCAACGATACGGGAAGCCAATCGCTCATATCAAGCCTCATTGCGCATCAATCGCTTGCCTCGGCATCCGCCGATTGGCTATCACACATATGATGACCGAACTTCATAGCGGCGACAATAATCCCGGGCGGACAGGCGATCGCCTCGAATAGATCGAAGAACAGTAACTTCAGGAGGAAAATCATGGCCCGGATCACGCTTCGCCAGTTGCTCGACCATGCCGCCGAATACAACTACGGCGTTCCAGCGTTCAACATGAACAATATGGAACAGGGCCTCGCCATCATGGAGGCCGCCGAAGCCACCAAGTCGCCGGTCATCCTGCAGGCGAGCCGCGGCGCGCGCGCCTATGCCAACGACGTTGTCCTGGCCAAGCTCATCGACGCGCTGGTCGAAATCCATCCCACAATCCCGGTCTGCATGCATCTCGACCATGGCAACAATGAAGCCACCTGCATGACCGCGATCCAGTATGGTTTCACCTCGGTGATGATGGACGGTTCGCTGAAAGAGGATGGCAAGTCGCCCG
Source organism: Rhizobiaceae bacterium (assembly GCA_041743855.1). GTDB lineage: Bacteria > Pseudomonadota > Alphaproteobacteria > Rhizobiales > Rhizobiaceae > JBGTLX01. Next base: position 10,684 of record JBGTLX010000047.1, read on the forward strand.
CCGACTACGACTACAATTCCGGCATCACGCGCCGCGTCGTCGACATGGCGCATTGGGGCGGCGT
>JBGTLX010000048.1:0-4732 GCA_041743855.1 Rhizobiaceae bacterium
ATCGACATCTCTTCGGCGCTATTCAACGTGTCGGGCAAGGACCTGCGCCGGGCAGGGCGAACCAGTCTCGACGTCTCGCGTGTCCGGCAGATCGCCATGTACGTGGCGCATGTCGTCCTGCGGCTGAACATGACCGATATCGGCCGCGGATTTGGCCGCGACAGAACGACTGTGATCCATTCCTGCCATTTGATCGAGGATCTGCGCGACGATCAAGACTTCGATAGTATTGTCTTGATGGTCGAGCGCGTGGCGCTGGCGGCGTTCCGTTACCGGCTCGGTCTCTGACATGGACATAAACAAGAGTGACGAAAAAGCGAAGCTGCGCGTGCTGCGCTTCCTGAAAAATGGTCCGGCCGCGGTGCGGGACACCGCCGCCGCCGGCAAGCTGCTCATCGATGGGGGCAGACGGGGGACGATTTCCGCTGAGGCGTCCACGCTTGCCCAACTCGCGGCGGGCAGGCTGATCGAGCGGGGCGGCGACCGGATCGTACTGTCGCCGGATGGCCTGGCGCTTCAGATGAGGGCAGAGGCCGGCGCGGATGGTTTCCAGAACCAGCATCGCGACCTCGAACTGGCGACGATGGAGACCGAAACCGGCCGGTCGGCGGTGACGGTCAACCATTGCGAATCGCCGCTGGCGCAATTGATGCGCCGCAAGGCCAAGACGAACGCCGCCTTCCTGACGCCTTCGGAATTCCAGGCGGGCGAACGGTTGCGCGCCGACTATACGCGCGGCCAGATCATGCCGCGGCTGAGCGCGAACTGGGGGATGAGCGTGTCGTCCGGCAGACGCGACGGCGGCATTGCCGATCTGACGACCGCGGCGCTGTCGGCCAGGCAGCGGGTCGAGGCGGCGATCGAAGCGGTCGGTCCGGAACTGGCGGGGGTGCTGATCGACGTCTGCTGCTTTTTAAAGGGGATGGAGGTCGTCGAGATGGAGCGTGGCTGGCCGGCGCGCTCGGCCAAGATCGTGCTGAAGACGGCGCTGGGCGTTCTCGGCCGGCATTACGATCCCGGTTCTGGCAACAGGCAAAAACGGCGGACGCTGCATTGGGGAGCGGAGGATTATAGGCCCAATATCACCTGAACAATTTCGCTATGGATGGAAATGGCTTCGAGTGGGCAACCGCCGTCGCTATCGGGCGATTGGTATTCTCGACGCGTTCTCATTTCGATCGGAAGAATGGCCCCGAGGCAATAGGCCACGATCACCGAACGCGGGCAGACGACCGTTCCTTCCGCTATTCGCAAGGCGCTTGGCGTCGGCCGAAAGGGGAAGGTTCTGTTTCAGGCATATGGATGACGGATCGGTAGTGATCGCTCCGAAGCCCACCGGACGCGAACTCGACGACCCGGCGATCGCGAGTTTCCTGACCTTCCTCGAACGGGAGAGCAGCCGTCCCGAGGCGCTTGTGCCGCTGTTGCCGGAACTTCTGAACCGCGGCAAGGTCCTTATCGAGGGCGTGGAGGTCGATCTCGACGCGCCTCTTGCAGATGAGTGAGATCAGGATCAACGGATGGAGGGTCTATCTTCATCCGTGCTTCCTCGACCAATACGAAGCGCTGTACCGGGAGGTAGAAGCCGCGAAGGCAAAGGACCCGAGAAGTTATCGCAAGCGCGCCTTCACTAAAATTCTCGCGGCGGTTCACATGCTGGCTTTCGAGAAAATTCCTGGCGATCCCGCCCATCAGCAGACAGGATGGGCGACACGCTGGGAGAACAGTACACTCATTGGTTCCGCGCGAAATTCTTTCGGCAGTACAGGCTGTCTTCAGGTTTCAGGAAGGCGCCAAGGTCATCGTCATGGCTTGGGTGAACGACGACGGCACCAGACCGCTTACGGATCGAAGACGGACGCTTACGCAGTCTTTTCGAAAGATGTTAGCCCGCAGCCGCCCTCCGGACGATTGGAATGCATTGCTCGCCGAGTGTCGCAATGCCGAAGCACGGGCCGCGAAGGCTCGCTCAAAGGCCAAGCAGGAAATGCTCCAAAGCGAAGTCTGACCGCCCGAAGACCGCTGCCGGCCGGTTCACGCGCTCTGTTTCAAAGCGGCTTGCGCGTCGCGCTTGATCCGCTTGACCATGGAACGCAGCCCGTTGGCGCGCTGCGGGGTCAGATGTTCGTCGAGGCCAAGCTCGCGCAAGGTCGGTTCCGCTTCCGTTGCGACGATTTCGCTGGCATGACGGCCCGAAAACAGCGCCAGCACGATAGCGACAAGCCCGCGCACAATATGCGCGTCCGAATCACCCTGGAAATCGACGACCGGATCGTCGCCCCGCCCGACATCCGTGGTCAGCCACACCTGGCTGACGCAGCCCGGAACCTTGAACGCGTCGGTCCGCGCGGAATCGGGAAATTCTGGCAAGGCCTCGCCGAGCTCGATCACATAGCGGTAACGGTCCTCCCACTCGTCGAGGAAGGCGAAGTCGTCGCGAATGGTTTGGATCGAAGAGGTCATGCGCCGGATATAGTGCGTTTCCGGCCTGGATTGAAGCTATTCCGCAATCATTCGGGTGGGCGGCGCTGAGCCCCATAGGCCGCGAGGAAGACGCGGACGCCATTCTCGGCATGGCGGCGGAGTTCCGCGTGGGTTGGAATCGCGCTGTCGCCGAGCAGCATGGCCTGGTTCAACGGGGCGGCCATGATCAGCCAGTTGAACTGGGCGGCGGCGACTGCGGGATCATCGACCGTAAGCAGACTGCGCTCAGACAGCCGTTCGAACAATGCGGTCAGCGCCGACAGCGCGCGCTGGGGACCCCGTTCGTATAGAACTTTCGCCAGTTCCGGGAAGCGGGCGACCTCGCCGATGACCAGGCGGCGCAACTGCATGATGCGCGGTGTCAGCACCCCCGTGAACTGCCAAAGGGCATAGTTCAGAAGATAGTCGGCGACATCGCCGCCATCGTCGAGTTCGGCCACCTCGCTGCGGACCGTATCGCCGGCGCTATCGGTCATGCTGGTCACGATCTCGATGAACAGCGCCTCCTTGCTCGAAAACTGCTTATAGACGGTTCGGCCCGCACGCCGACAGCTTCGCCGAGACCCTGCATCGCGTGTCCTGCGAGACTGAATAATTTTTCGAGAAGGGAGACGTTACTCGGCGGCGGGAATGCCGCCAGTCGGCGATGCGGCGGCGGGGATGCCGCCCGTGGTCGTCTCGGCGTCCGGCGCGCCGGTTTCCTCGTCTAGCATGCCGTAAGCAATTCTCGCGCTTTCGCGCGCCCGCACTCCGATCGTGTGAAGAGCGGCCTTGCCGGTTTCGCAGACATCGGGCTTGCGCTCGCAGATGGCGGCGACATCGACTACAGCTTCGCGGGCCGCGAAAAATGCCTGGATCGGGTTGACGCTTTCGCCATTCTTCGGATCGGTTCCGATATCCAGCGGCAGCACCATCAGCACCAACGAGAACCAGAAAGCCATGCGGATCAGAAAAAACATCTGCTTAGTCCTCGATTGTCCGGCAGCACTTTGATGGCAGCTTCTTCCTATGTCCAGACACTAGCACGGACGGACAAAGGAGGGCTTGCCCGACAGATCGGTATTTTTCGATATTTCGATTCAAATTTTAGGTAATCTGGCCACGCCGGCAGTCGCCCAGGGCATCGCGCGGCAATGCGCTTACCTTTCGATAACCATGGAAACGCCGGAACTGCCTGCCTTGGCCGGCCGGCAAGGCGGATTTGCAGCGACGCGAGAGCCACGGGGGCGGACGATCGTGGCTAACCCTCCGTTTACCATGACGAAGATCGGTTTGGTGTTTTCTCCCGCGCGGGCCGAATTTCGTCACAGGCCTGGTGAACGAACGGCCCGGCTTATTCATTCCTTAAACGCTGGATGCGAGTTTCAAGAGAACCAAGAGCGATCCGTGAGACGGGCAAAGCGAGTGCGTTAAGTTGAGTTTTTCCGCGACCAGATCGGGTGAGTTGTCAGGCTCGATTGCCGCGGGCTGCGATCGCCTGATCCATCCCTCCATCACCGATGCGGACACGATTGTGCTGCACAGGCGGCTGATCGGTCTGCTGCTGGCCGCTCCCTTTCTGGTATCGGCGATCGCCGCGATTCTGTTCCCGCCCGTGCTTGGCGCCGCCGCGGCGCTGGCCGTGATCTGCGCCTGCTTCGGCGCTTCATGGTTGCTGGCCTTGAGCGTGGCGTTGAGCGGAAAGACGCGGATCACAGAATTTACAGCGCTGGCGCTGGGCGGGCTTGCTGTATGCGGTATTGCCGCGGCCGCCGGCGGCGCTGCCTCGCCCGCTGTTCTGCTGGCTCTAGCCTTGCCATTCGAGGCCTGGTGGCTGAAGCGAAGCGCGCGGGCCGCTTTTTGGGGTGCGGGCGCGGCGGGATTTTCGATTGCCGCGCACGCCATCGCCGGATGGAGCCTGTTTGCCGACGCCGCGCCGACCAGCCCCTGGCATTGGCTTGTTCCTCTCGCCTATGCCGCCTGCGTGATCCCAAGGATTTCCGGATGGCTTGGGGCGGCGGAGGGCGATGCGACGCCCCGCGCCGATGCGCTCGAAGACATCATCGATGCGGTCGTTTTGCGCCTGAAGATGAACGGCGATGTCGAGGATGCCTCGGGCAAGTCGCGGACGATATTGGGCGTTCCGCCGGAGCTGCTGTTGTTCAGCGGCCTGTTCGAACGCGTGCATGTGGCGGACCGGGTAGCCTATCTGTGTGCGCTGGCCGACATGCGCGCCGGGATGGAGCGGCGCAGGCTGGAATTGAGGCTG
>JBGTLX010000049.1:0-4381 GCA_041743855.1 Rhizobiaceae bacterium
GGGGGGTGGGTGGCGGGGGTGCCGCGGGGTGGGGGCGGCGCCGCCAGGCGCTAGCTTGACAGAGAAAGCGGAGGGCTTCGGCAGTTCCTTCCGCGTCGGTCCTTCCTCTACACCCCCACCCGGCCCTGCGGGCCACCCTCCCCGCAAGGGGGAGGGTTATCTGCGCCACGCCCCTCACCCGCCCACCGCCCGCAGCAGCGCGCGCGAAATGATGTGTCGCTGAATCTCGCTGGTGCCTTCCCAGATGCGCTCCACGCGAGCATCGCGCCAGATGCGCTCCAGCGGCAGGTCGTCCATCAGGCCCATGCCGCCATGGATCTGGATCGCCTCGTCGGCGACGAAGGCGAGCATTTCGGTGGCCTTCAGCTTGGCCATCGCCATGTCCTGGTCGGTCACGGTTCCCTGGTCGTATTTCCAGCCCGCCTCCAAGATCATCAGTTCGGCCGCCTTCAACTCCGTCGCCATGTCGGCGAGCTTGAACGACACGCCCTGGAACCTGCCGATCTGCTGCCCGAATTGTTCTCGGCTGGCAGCGTATTCGATCGACTGCGACAGCGCCCGCTCCGCCCGGCCGAGACAGGTCGCGCCGACCTGCAACCGCGTCGCGCCGAGCCACGAATTTGCCACCTCAAAACCCTTGTGAACTTCGCCGAGCACCTGTTCCTTGGGCAACCGGCAATCGTCGAATTCGAGTATCGAATTGGTGTAGCCGCGATGCGAGACGTTTTTGTAGCCATCGCGGACGGCGAAGCCAGGCGTGCCCTTGTCGACAAAGAAGGCGGTGATTTTCTTGCGCTTGCCGCGTGACGAATCCTCTTCGCCCGACGCCATGAAGACGATGGCGAAATCAGCGATGTCAGCATGGCTGATGAAATGTTTCGTCCCGTTCAACACCCAGTCGTCGCCATCCTGAACCGCACTCGCCTTCATGCCGCGCAGATCGGAACCGGCGCCGGGTTCGGTCATGGCCAGGCAATCGGATTTTTTTCCGCTTATGCAGGGGAACAGATATTTCTCGCGCTGCTCGGGCGTGCCCGCGAGCAGAATATTTGACGGCCGCGCCACGCAGGTCCAGTGCAGCGCGTAATTGGCCTTGCCGAGTTCCTTTTCGTAGAGCAGCCAGGTCACCGTATCGAGCCCGGCGCCGCCGACATCGGCCGGCATGTTGGCGGCATAGAGCCCGGCTTCGATGGCTTTTGCCTTCAATTCCTCGATCAGGTCGCGGCGCAGCACGCCGGTGCGCTCGACCTCCAGCTCATGCGGATAAAGCTCGTTTTCGACGAACGCCCGCGTCGTCTCGACAATCAGCCGCTGCTCTTCCGACAGGCCGAAATCCATGGCTTACGCCTTCTTCTTTTTCTTCGGCTTCTGGGCCTTGGCCTTCGCGGCGGATTTCGGAGCTTTGACCTTGAGCGCAGGCTTCTTCGCCGCCAGCTTCGCCAGCCGGTTGGTGTACTCGTTGTGCAGTTCGCCGGCGCCCCAGCCCTTGCCCTTGTTCTGTTTGCCCAGCGCATCCATGATCGCCACCAGATTGTCGTCGCGGATCTTTTCCAGCTCCCGGATCGACAGGCCATGCGCCTGCTCGTCCGACTGCGTGGCGATCAGATCGACCAGCTCGTCGTTGAACTCCGGCACGTCCATCAATTTGGTCCACGGCCATTTCAGGCACGGCCCGAACTGCGCCATGAAGTGGCGCATGCCGGCCTCGCCGCCGGCCACGCGATAGACCTGGAACATGCCCATCTGCGCCCAGCGCAGGCCGAAGCCGTAGCGCATGATGTCGTCGAGTTCCTCGACGGTGCAGATGCCGTCCTTGACCAGCCACAGCGCTTCGCGCCACGCCGCTTCGAGCAACCGGTCGCCGACAAAGGCCTCGATCTCCTTGCGGATGACGACCGGCTTCATGCCGATCGAAGCATAAATTTCCCTTGCAACCTCGATCGCTTCCGGAAACGTGTCCTTGCCGCCGACGATCTCGACCAGCGGCAACAGATAGACCGGGTTGAACGGATGGGCGACGACCAGCCGCTCGGGATGCTTCTTCATCGCCACCTGCATGTCGGTCGGCTTGATGCCCGAAGTCGACGAGCCGACGATGGCGTTGGCCGGCGCGTGTTCGTCGATCTCGGCCAGAACCTTGTGCTTGAGGTCCAGCCGTTCCGGCACGCTTTCCTGGATCAGGTCGGCATCGGCCACCGCTTCCGCGATGGTTCTTGCGAAGGTCAGCTTTCCTTCCTTGGGCAGGCCGCCGGGCAGCATCCTTTTGTAGGCGCGGCGCGCGCCCTTCATCACTTCGCCGACCTTGCGGGCGGCTTCCGGATCGGGATCGAAGATCGAGACGTCGATACCATTGAGGAGCAGGCGCGCGACCCAGCCGGCGCCGATGACCCCGCCGCCGATAGCGGCTGCTTTTTCGATCGTGCTCATTCAGAAACCTCTGACCTTGGCTGCTTCGGGGTCGATCATTTCAACGCGGGCCCCGGCGCGGATGACGGCCGGATCGTATGCCCTTCGGGCAAACACTTCGGTCACGAACGGCCGGAAGGTTTCGAGCGGCAGCGTGGCGTAGTCCGGGTCGAAGCTCGACTGGTCCCAGCGCTCGCAGAACCGGTCGCAATCGTCGAAATAGATGTGGCCGGCAAAGCGATCGCGCGCGTGACGGTTGCCGCCGAGATGATGCGCATAATAGAGCCGCTGGAAGTCGCCATGCTTTTCGACCACCCAGGTGCATTGCTCGCGCACGAAGGGCTTCAGGATCGCGGCGGCATATTCGTCGTGGTTGTAGGGCGCGTAGATGTCGCCGATGTCGTGCAGCAGCGCGCAGGCGATCCAGTCGGCATCGGCGCCGTCCCTGTAGGCCCGCGTCGCCGCCTGCAAGGAATGCCCTAACCGAGTGATCTTGTAGCCCGACAGGCCCTCGTCGAGATGCACCAGCGCATCGAGCAGCCGGTCGGCGGTTTTGGTCGCATATTCCGTTTCATGGGTGGTGAGGAATTGATACTCCTCCCGCGTGCCATCCTTCATCGCCGTGAATTTGACCGTTTCCATGACCGGCTCCCGCTACCAGCGTTTCGTCAGCTTCATCTTCTTGCGCACGTCCTCGGCGCTCATGATTTTCGAGCCCATGCCCTCGGCAACTTTCACCGCGCGCTCGACCAGCGCGCCATTGGTGGCGAGTTCGCCCTTGCCGAGCCACAGATTGTCCTCCAGGCCGACGCGGATGTTGCCGCCGGCGGCCAGCGCCACCGCCGTGTAAGGCAACTGGTTGCGGCCTATCGAGAAGGCCGAAAAAATCCAGTCGGCGGGCAGGTTCGCCGTCAGCGCTGTCAAGGTGGCGATATCGTCCGGCGCGCCCCAGGGAATGCCCATGCAGAGTTGCACCATGACTGGATCGTCGAGCAGGCCCTGCCCGTGCAGCCATTTTGCCAGCAGCAAGTGGCCCGTGTCGAATATTTCGACCTCCGGCTTCACCCCGGCCACCCTGATCTGCGCCGCCATGGCCTTGAGCATGCCCGGAGTGTTGGTCATGACATAGTCCTGCTCGCCGAAATTCATGGTGCCGCAATCGAGCGTGCATATCTCAGGCGAAAGCCTGGCGACATGCAAAAGCCGCTCCGTCGCGCCCACCATATCGGTGCCGACCGAGGCGGGCGGCAGCGGTTGCTCGACCGAGCCCAGCGTCAGGTCGCCGCCCATTCCGGCAGTGAAATTGATGACCATATCGACGCCCGACTGCTTGATCAGGTTCAGCACCTCCTCGTAGAGCGCCACATCGCGGGACCCCTTGCCCGTCTCGGGGTTGCGGACATGAATGTGGGCGATGGCCGCGCCCGCATTGGCCGCCTGGATCGACGCATCGGCGATCTGGCGCGGCGTCACAGGCACATGCTCGGACCGGTGCGCTGTGTCGCCCGAACCCGTCACGGCGCAGGTGATGAACACGTCGCGGCTCGGATTGAGACCCATCGGAAACTCCTCCACTGTATCGCCATCATCGCGCCCCTTGCCCAAAATTGTTTTGCGATTTACGAAAAGTGCATGGCCAAAAACGAAAAGCCGACGATCTTTCGCCCCGAGCGGTCGCCCTTGAAAGTGACCGTGCTGGTTTTTTCCGGCTCGTCGATCATGTGCGTCGCCTCGGCAATCGATCCGCTGCGCGCCGCGAACCGCATTTGCGGCGAGACGCTGTTCGATTTCAAGCTGGTCTCGGCCGGCGGCGACGCGCCGGTGACAACCTGCGGCCTGCCGGTCGCCGTCAACGGCAAATTCGACTCGTCGGAAGCTGCCGATCTCATCATCGTTATCGCCGGTTTCGGCACACAGGGCTATGCGACAGCCGCGCTGCTTGCCGGCCTGCGCCGGGCTGCCCGCTCGGCGCGCG
>JBGTLX010000050.1:0-2186 GCA_041743855.1 Rhizobiaceae bacterium
ACGACGGGGGCTTTCAGTTCGCCGCTCGCCACCATCTCGTTGAAGGCCAGCCCAAGGCGGTGCCGGTCGCCGAGACCGACCCAGCAGATGCGCGCCGGCAGCCCCTGGAATTGGATGCGCTTTCTGGCCATGTCGAGCCAGTTGTGCAGATGATGGTTGCCGGGCGTCAGTTCCTTGACCTTGGCGTCGGTGCGAAAAACGTCCTCCGGATCGCCGGAAAGCGCTGCCCACCGAAACGGGCCGATGCCCCGGCAAAACAGCGGGCGGATATAGGCCGGCACGAAGCCGGGAAAATCGAACGCGTTCGCCACTCCCTCTTCCAGCGCCATCTGCCTGATATTGTTGCCGTAATCGACCGTCGGAACGCCTTGTTTGTGAAAATCGAGCATGGCGCGGACATGGGTTGCCATGGAGGACCGCGCGGCCTTGTTCACCGCCTTCGGGTCGCGCTCGCGCTTCTCCTCCCATTCGGACACGCTCCAGCCCTGCGGCAGATAGCCGTTTACGGGATCGTGCGCCGATGTCTGGTCGGTCACCGCGTCGGGCCGCACCCCGCGCCGGACGAGTTCGGGAAAGACGTCGGCGGCATTGCCGAGCAGCGCGACCGAGATCGCCTTTTTGTCCTTGCCGGCCTTGCCGACGATAGCCAGTGCATCGTCGAGATCCTTGGCCTGCACGTCAACGTAGCCGGTCTTCAGCCGCATTTCGATGCGGCTCGGCTGGCACTCGACGGCAAGGCAGGAGGCGCCTGCCATGGTCGCGGCCAGCGGCTGCGCGCCGCCCATGCCGCCAAGGCCGGCTGTCAGAATCCAGCGGCCGGCAAGGTCGCCGCAATAGTGCTGGCGGCCGAGTTCCACGAACGTTTCGTAAGTGCCCTGAACGATGCCCTGCGAGCCGATGTAGATCCACGAGCCGGCCGTCATCTGGCCGTACATCATCAGGCCCTTCTTATCGAGCGCGTTGAAATGGTCCCAATTGGCCCAATGCGGCACGAGGTTGGAGTTGGCGATGAGCACGCGCGGCGCGTCGGCATGGGTCCTGAACACGCCGACCGGCTTGCCCGACTGCACCAGCAGCGTCTCGTCGGCCTCCAGAACTTTCAGCGCCGCGACGATGCGGTCAAAACTTTCCCAGTCGCGCGCGGCGCGCCCGATGCCGCCATACACGACCAGCTCGCCCGGTTTCTCGGCGACATCCGGGTCGAGATTGTTCATCAGCATGCGCAGCGGCGCTTCGGTCAGCCAGCTTTTGGCCGAAAGTTCGGTCCCGTGCGCGGCGCGGATGGTGCGGGCGTTGTCGATGCGGGTGGTCATGGGTGGTCTCCAAACGAAAGAACCGCGTCAGCCGCGCGCGAAAGTCAGCGCGGTTTCGAGAATTGCCCTGAGCCGCGCCCGCATCGGCGCGGCGAAGTCCGGGTCATAGGGCGTTGGCCAGTTCTCCGGTCCGACCCCTTGCGCCTCGCGCATGTAGCCGCGGTTCGACAGTTCCATCTGCAGCGCGTGGACGCCGGCTTGCGGGTCGCCGAAATGCCTTGTGATCCAGCCGCCCTTGAAGCGGCCGTCAACCACCCACGACCGCCCGCTCTCCGCCATGACGGACCTGACACTGTCGATCAGCGAAGCGTCCGCGGCCTTGCCGTCATTCGTGCCGAGGTTGAAGGCCGGAAGCTGGCCGTCGAACAGACGCGGGATGACCGACCGGATCGAGTGGCAGTCGTAGAGAACGATTTTCGGATTCGCCGCGCGAAGCCGTTCGATCTCGGCCTGCAACGCCCCATGGTAGGGGACAAAAAAGTCCTCGCGCCGCCTGTCGATCTCTCCCGGCCCCGGCTCGTGGCCGGTGTTGTAGAGCGGCAGCCCGTCGAAGCTCTCGGTCGGGCACAGCCCCGTCGTCGTCTGGCCGGGATAGAGCGAAGCGCCGGAAGGGTCGCGGTTGACGTCGATGACGCTGCGCGAGATCGCCGTGTGGACCACCGTCGCGCCGAGGTCGACTGCGAAATCGTAGAGCCGTTCGATGTGCCAGTCCGTGTCGCAGCGCGCGCGCCAAGGCGAAACGAAGCTCCCGTCCAGCCCCGCCAGATCGGTTCCCGTATGCGGAATGCTGACGACGAGTGGCGCGTCGCCGCGATGGATTGTGAGCCAGGAGGTCATGGCTGCAATCCCGGAAGGGCCACACCCGACGCCGCC
>JBGTLX010000051.1:0-1514 GCA_041743855.1 Rhizobiaceae bacterium
CGAGGATCACCACATCCCCGGTTTTCGCGCTGAGGTCGCGGATGATGCGGGCGTCGGCCAGCGAGCGCGGCGAGACGACGCCGTCGAGCGGCCCGCCCTGCAATTGTAGGTCGCGCGGCCGCGAGCCGGTCGCGAGGATGGCGTGGTCGAACCCGATATGGCCGCCGCCGGAAAGCGCCAGTCTTTTGCCGACAAGATCGATGCGTTCGACGCGCTCGCCCAGCCTGAGATCGATCGCCGCGCCCGTATAAAAGGCTTCGGCGCGCAGCATCAGCGGTCTGGCCGACAAATCCTTGATGAAGGTCTTCGACAGCGGCGGCTTGTGATAGGGCAGGTCGATCTCGTCGCCGACCAGCGTAACGGTCCCGTCGAAACCTTCCTCGCGCAGGCTTGCCGCAGCCTGCACGCCCGCATGTCCCGCGCCGATGATGACGATTGCCTTGCTCATCTCAGCCTACCCATTCCGGCCATACGTAGCACTGCATCCGGGCGAACAATGCTCCGGAGACGGCGCGAAACGCTGCTTCGGGTCGCACCCGGAATGCCTGCGGCCCGCTACGGGCTTCACCCCTTCAGCGGATGCCAGGATGTCACCACGAAGTCGGCTCCCGGCTCCCGCTCGGCGAAAAGCGCCAGCCCGTCCAGCGTCACCGGCTGAACCAGCGCCGCCTTGAAAACCGCATCGATCGCCGCGCGAAAACGAGCCCGCGCATTCGCCGGCAGGCGGTCGGTCAGCGTCATGTGAAACTGGAAAGCATCGAACACATAGGGGTAGCCCCAGAGGAGCAGATTGTCCTTGAGTTTTGGACTAAGCGCATCCGGCTTGCGCCGGGCGATCTCCGCCTCGCTCAACGGGGCGCGGAAGCAATCGAGCGAGCGCACGATGTCGCCTGCCAGGCGATCGAGAGAAGCGATGGGTTCTGCCGGAACCAGCGCCAGAAAGCCGTCGAGTTCGGCCACGACAAGCGGCAGCGCGATCGGTTCGAATTTTTCGGCAAGCGCCGCGACGGCTTCGTCCAGTTCCGCCTCTGTCGCATCGTCGGCCAGCCGGAACGGCGCTTTCAGCGTCGCATGAAAGCCGTAGCGCCGCGCATCCTTGGTCTGCGAAACGATCTCGCCCCGCGACAGCCCCGGCGTCTCGGGTGCATCCGGCGGCGTTCCGCCGAATGCATCGCGGCCGAGCCAGCCGCCCGCGATGCGCGTCAGTCTATCGTCCTGTGGGGGCGTGAAATATATCGCGTAGCGCACTAGAAAATTCCTGGCCGGCATCGGCGTGACGGTTTGACGAAAGCCGGCTGTAACGCGACTTGGCATCGAACCACAGAAAAACGCGTCAGGTGACTGGCGGCGTAAACTTGGCGGGCGGGCTCATCAGCCACTCGTGCTCCGCCGCATTGCGGAACTTCCAGGTCCGCTTCGGCCCGGCCATCACGTTGAGGTAATAGAGATCGTAGCCATGGCAGGTGGCGCAGGGGTGATAGCCCTTCGGCACCAGCACCACGTCGCCGTCTTCA